>BEIM01000133.1 GCA_002898995.1 bacterium HR36 | reverse complement strand
AAGCTTGCGTTCGTAAATTGGATAAATCTCGGCTACCTGACGACTGAAATAATCGGCGGCGCGGGCGGCGTACTCGTGTGGGCCAAGCAAGGCATTTTTCGCCCGGCTGATCGCCGACTGCACGCTTTCCACGCTGAAGCGCACGTTGTCCAAGTTGGCCTCTTCGAGTACCTCGCGCAGCACCTGCTTGCGGTCGTCCTGGTCGTAGATGGTGAACTGCCGATCGAGGCCAAGCCGGTCGGCGTATTGGCGCAGGATACGGGCGGCGAAACTGTGGAAGGTGCTGATCCAGACGCCGGTCTGTGGCAGCAGCTGCTCGACGCGGCATTGCATCTCGCGGGCGGCTTTGTTGGTGAAAGTGATGGCAAGTATCTCCCAGGGTTTTACGCCGCTGGCTAACAGGTGGACAATGCGCCGGGTAATGACCCGAGTCTTACCCGAACCCGGGCCCGCCAGCACGAGAAGGGGCCCGTCGAGATGCAAGACCGCCTGTTTTTGAGCCGCCGTCAGATCTGCCAGGTAATGCGGGGCCGGCCACGTGCAGCCAGGTGCTGCACTGCCCCGTGGCTGTTGGCGCGGCGCGAGTTTGCGGCAATTGGCGGATGCCGGCCCAGCGTGAGCGGCGGGTTCATTCTGGTGCCAGGATACGGTAGAGTGCCGGCGGGTATCTTTTCTCATCAAGATTTCCTCGACGGATCACAGTCGGCTGGTAGAACGCGCGTGATCTTGTAGGCCGCTTCCACTTACGGCTGACGGCCCTCGCTCCGTCCACACCAGCCTTGGTATTTGGTATATTGACCATGGGAAGGGTAAGGGCGCCAAAGGAAGTTGTCTATGCGAATTTTTGGCATTGGCACTGATATTGTGGAATGCCAGCGCATTGCACGAATGCTGGCCAAGCACGGCGAAGTGTTCCTGCGGCGTGTCTTCACCGAGCAGGAGATTGCGTACTGTCACCAGCGGAAGCGGGCAGCAGAGCATTTCGCAGGGCGTTGGGCGGCCAAAGAGGCGGTGTTCAAAGCTCTGGGAACGGGTTGGGCCAAAGGCATGTGCTGGACGGATATCGAAATCGTACACGATCACCTGGGACAACCGCAGGTCCAGGTGCACGGAGCTGTCCGCGAATATACGGAACATAAGGGCATCGGCGGGATATTGGTGAGCATTTCGCATTGTCGGCAATATGCCACCGCGTGTGCGGTTGCTTGGCTCGCTGGGGCTGGCGATCACGCAACCGATGGTGTTGCGGGGCTCTCCACTTACGCAGTCGGCGCTGAACCAAATCCTTGCACCGCCACATCCGAGGTGCGAGAATCTGGCTCGTCACACAAACAATGATGCAAAGCTGGAAGGTGCCACCGATGCCATGGCGTCTACGAGATCGGCTCAAGAAAGGCGGCGAAGCGACGCTAACCGCTCGGCCAGTGGGCAAGTTTATTGCTCTCCTGGCACTGTTGGTCATAGTCATGTGCGGGTCTGCGCAGACCCCGATTGACGAAAAAGAGGAGCCGAAACCCCCGAAGGTACGCACAGATTTGCCGCTGTTGCCACCGCTCGAGACTTTGGCCAGGCGAGCAGTGCCGCCGTTGGGCGAATTGTTGCTGGAAGCGGAGCGAATATCGCATCCGGCGATGCGCGAGTTGTTGCGGCGTTTGGGCCATCCGCACGACCGACTGATACTGCGGGATGGTAAAGTATTGCGCATCGCCCCGTTACCACGACCCCTGGAGATGGAGAAATCGCCGCAGTTGAAAGTGCAAGTGGTAGATGCCACGGGCCAGATGGAAAGTCAGCGAAGCCTGCTGCGGGAGGAAGTGGCCCGCGCCGAATATTTTGAAACCTTCGCGGTGCAGGAGGTGGTGCAGCTGGCACGAGAAGCAGGCAAACTCCAGCCTCCCTTGCCTGCCTCGCAAGTGCTGGAACTGGGCGACTTGGTTCTGGGACAAGTGCGGGCGTTTCATCGGGAAGCAGTGCGACAGGGTTGGCGAAAAGAAGGCTGGGAAGAACTCGATGCCCAACTGCAGAAGCAGGAAAGGCAAATTCGCTTGCAGCGGCTCAGCGCTCTGCAGCAGGAGGAACGGTGGGAGGAGGCAAGGCAATGGGCGGATCGCCTACTGGCGTTGTATCCTGGCGACGCAGAAATGGTGAGCCAGTTTCGGCAGCTGGTGGAAACCACCGCGGACCGCGCCATTGCCCGCGGGGATTTTGCCGCCGTTCGCCGTGCCCTCGACCGCCTGCGGCACCGGTTGCCCGGCACTACCAGCCCAAACATCGAGCGATTCCAGCGTGTCTTGCAAGAGCGGGCCGATTTTCACCTCAAACAGGCGCAGAAATTCCAAGAAGCACAGGACATGGTATCGGCTTGGTTGGCGGGTGCAGAAGCCGCGCGGCTTTTGCCTCAGTGGGAACGTGTGCAACTATTCCAGCGACAGATATTGCGGCAATACCCGTTCTTGATTGTGGGGGTTCCCGAATTGCCGCGATCCACTTGGCCGGGAGATGCCCTGAGTTTGCCAGAGCAGATGGCCGTAGCCTTGCTTTATGAGTGGCTGCTCGAACCGCGCCAGCCCCCGCTCACGTGGAGCGGCTATTGGAGCAGCCCGGGTCTTGTACCCTTTCGCGACCGGGGAGGATGGATGCTGTTCCTGCCTGCGATGCCTGTCCAGGGCACAAACGGTGCGGCAGGGCGACCGCTGCGGGTTCAAGATATCCGCTTCAGTCTGGAATACGCCGGGCAACCGACTCAGTCGTACTATGACCCACGCTGGGACAAGCGTTTGGCCGAGTGGCATTGGGAAGAAGGTGCCGGCTGGTTACGTTTGGAAAGAAGCTTGTTAGCGCGAGATGGGCTACAGCTGTTGCACGCTCCCTTGCTGATTGCGCCCAGTTCAGAAGGTGGGCCTGCAGCAAATGCTCGACCACACTCCGCTCAATCCCCCCTGAACGGCACGGGGCCTTACATGCTCGTGCAATCTTCAGAAACCGAATGGGTATTTCGCGTGCGGCCAGGGTGGGTCCGTTCCCATGTTCCTGACGGTCCCGTCTTGCGGGAAATCCGCTTTCGCCGATATCGGGATGTGCGGCAGGCCCACGAAGATTTGGAATGCGGGGCGGTGCACATGGTCGTTGGGCTAACAGCCTGGGAAGCCGACCGGTTTGCTGACCTTTCGCATGTGCGCACAGTATGCCTGGCGCGGCAAGAAGCGGCTCCCAGCGGCGTGGCGTTCACGCCTCGCGTCGCGATGCTCGCTTTCCATCGCCGCCATCCCATCATAGCTAATGTCGAATTGCGCCGCGCTATTTCCGCCGCCATAGACCGCGAAAGCCTGGTACGCCAATTCTATCGCGGTCGCGATCCGACCACCTACCGTATCAGTGGTGGCCCGGTGCCGATCGCCAGTTGGGCGTACGCTCCCGAATATTCCCCCGTGACTCGTTCGCCGTATCGTCCAGCGCTGGCGCGCGAATTATTCCAGCGGCTTCGCCTGACATTACCGCCGGGCAAAGTCAAGACTGCGCCAGAGCTATTACCCAAGCCGCTAGTCCTGTGGGTGGTCGCTGAAGCAGGCCCAGGTGTGGCGGTGGCTTACGCTTTAGCGGAGCAGCTTGCCGAGTACGGCGTGAAAATCCAGGTACATGCAGTTTCGCCGCGCGAACTATTCGAGGCTTGGAAAAAGTCCGACCCGCCTTACGATGCGTTGCTCTGGGTGGCCGAATATCCTCATGAAGGCGTTACCCCCTTTCGTTGGCTCAGCCCTGCACCGCCAGGTCAAGCTTGGCCCGACCCATTCGCTCTGGCCGACGAACCTACCATTGCTCAGCTGCGGCAGCAGTTCCTGCACACCGATGATCCCAGCGTCTTGCGGAGTACCTTGCACCAGCTACATAGGTACTTGGTGGAGCAAGCTTGGGTTGTGCCGCTGTGGGAGGTGGACAGCTTTGTCGCTGTGCGCCAAGGCTTGCAGGTTGGCCGATTCCATCCCTTGTGGGTTCTGCATCATGTGGAAAACTGGTCGTGGAATTGACCCGTCGTACGTCTGGCCGTTCACGGCCAATCCGCTACATTGAATGCAGTTTGGCGCGACGCGTGCGGGTAAGTGCCCCCGCGGTTCGCTCGGGACGCTCTTTTTATCACGTGAGGGGAATTCCCGGATGAAAACATACGCCTATGGCTATCCGCGACTGGGCAAACAGCGAGAATACAAACGCCTCATTGAGGGCTACTGGAAGCAGGAAGTCACTGAATTGCAACTGCGTGAGGGTCTGGATCGGCTCGAGCGCGAACGCTTGCGCATCTATCACCAAGCGGTGGATACCTATCCCATCGGGGAAATGACATTTTACGACGCCATGTTGGATCACGGCCTGATGTTCGGATTGGTGCCGGAAGCGGTGGCCGACGGTTTACGCGTAGGGCGGTCCTGGGACGCTCCGCTGGACCTGGCCGCTTATTACCGTTTAGCGCGCGGTGCAGACGCTTGGGAAATGACCAAATGGTTCAACACCAATTACCATTACCTGGTGCCGCCGATCAGCGATCAGACCGAATTCCGCCTGGTTTGGGCGAAACCGCTTCTGGCCTGGCAGCAGTATCAGACTGGCGTGCCGTATCTGATCGGGCCATACACGTTTGTAGCGCTCAGTAAAGGCTATCGCCCCCAGGCCTTGCCGCAGCTGCTAGCTAGCCTGACTGCCGTCTATGCGGAACTGCTGAGGCGTTGTCAGCAAGCGGGAGCGCCGTTGGTGCACGTAGATGAACCGGCCCTGGCTGGCGATGTCCCCCAGGAACATTGGCCCTTAATTCGCCAAACGTATCAGCAGCTGGCCGAAGCGGCTCCTATTCTTTTATTCACCTACTACGACACTCCTGCCGACTGGGATACTCTATGGCAATTGCCGGTACGCGGTTTTGGTCTGGATTTGATCCACAGTGGTGGAGCAGCCACGGTTCAGCAAAGCACGGTATCGGCCCTGGTTAGTGCACTGCAGCGTCATCCCCTCCGTCCTGACCAAATCTTGGTGTTAGGCGTCGTCAATGGCCGCAATATTTGGAAGACGTCTCTGCAGCGGACTGCCGATTACCTGCGACAAATCCAGCATGCCGCGCAGGCAGAAATCTGGATCAGCAACGCAGCGCCATTGTCGCATTTGCCCGTTAGTGTCGCCAGCGAGGAGAAAATGGAGCCGGCGCTGCGGCAGCGCTTGGCGTTTGCTGACGAGCGCTTGACCGAGTTGCGCTTGCTGCAGCGCTTGGTGACGAACACATCCGCTTCCGCCGAAAAAGACGCCGAGTTGCAGCAATGGAACGCGTATCCGCCCCCACCAGCATCCTGGCGGCAGGAAACAGTCCGGCAGCGCTTGGCCAGCCTAAAGGGTGAGGATTTCCGCCGCCCCACCGATTATGCCCAGCGCGATCGCCTCCAACGCCAGCGCCTCCGTTTGCCGCTTTTTCCCACCACCACCATCGGCAGCTTCCCGCAGACCGAAGAAGTGCGGCGAATGCGCAACGCTTTCAAAAACGGCCGCATCTCCGCGCCTGAATACGACCAATTCATCCGCGAACAAATCCGCCACGTTGTCCAGGTACAGGAAGAAATCGGTTTGGATGTGCTGGTGCATGGCGAGTTTGAACGCAGCGACATGGTGGAATTTTTCGCGGAGAAACTCGACGGCATCGCCTTGACCCAGCAGGGCTGGGTGCTTTCCTATGGTACGCGAGTTTACCGTCCCCCGATCATTTACGGCGATGTTGTCAGGACGCGGCCGATGACTGTTCAGGAAATCACCTTCGCCCAGTCACTTACTTCCCGACCGATGAAGGGAATGCTGACCGGGCCGGTAACGATTTTAGCCTGGAGTTTCGTGCGGGAGGATGTGCCACTCCGCGAAGTCGCCTGGCAAATCGCTTTGGCTTTGCAGGACGAAGTTCGCGATCTCGAAGCTGCTGGGATTGCCGTCATTCAGATTGACGAGCCTGCCTTCCGCGAAATGGCTCCGCTGCGCCGCCATCGCTGGCCCGAGTACTTCGATTGGGCAGTGAAGGCTTTCCGCCTGGCTTCCCGCGCCCAGCCGCACACGCAAATCCACACTCACATGTGTTACTCCGAGTTCAACGAGATCCTGCCGTACATCGAACAGCTCGACGCCGACGTCATCACTATCGAGGCGACACGCAGCAAAGGCGAGGTGATTGAGGCCTTTGAACGGCACAGTTACCCACGGCAAATCGGGCCAGGCGTGTACGATGTGCACTCGCCTGCTGTCCCTTCCGTGGAGAGTATCGTGGCTATCCTGCGGCGCGTCGCGCGCATCATCCCACCCGAACGCATCTGGGTCAATCCTGATTGTGGCCTGAAGACGCGACGCTGGGAAGAAGTCCTCCCTGCCCTGCGCCATCTCGTCCAAGCCGCTTCCCAATTACGCCAGGAGCATCAGCATCGCTGACCGAGCTCGCTATCTCAAGCAATGGGTCAGCACTAACACCGCGAAGGCGGTGGCAATCACTGGATCATCCTCGCGCACTAGCGAAAGCGGATTCGACCAATGCCCATCCGATTGCTGTGCACCTGCGAGTGCTTGGGCAATCTCTATCCGCCAACTATCCCATTCGCGAGAAAGCTCCGGGCATACGGCACAAGGGGCAAGCGAAGCAAGATAGTAGTAATAGACGGCATTGCGCTGCGGTTCTTGAGTGGCGAGGTAACGGCCTGGATGTGTGTGGACTGCGAAATGGCGCGCCAGCCAATCAGCAGCGCTCCTTATGCGTGCCTTGTCTTCAGCTAACTGACAAAGCATCAGGGCCCGGAGGCCGTCGGCTGTTGCACTGCCATAGGAGTGAAACCGGAGCGGTTCCCAGTTGGCTACTCCAGCCTTGTTCCGCACGGGATCGTCGTAAATGAAATGGAATCCCCCATCTTCATTTTGACACCGGCGGATGAAAACGGCCGCCTTACGCTTGACTGCCTCTTCCAACGCGTCGGCAGCGGCTAGGGCATCAAGAGCAAATACTGTGGCGGAGAGATTCGATTCCACTAACGGAGGGGCGAACTGTCCCGGGGCAGGCTTGCGAGGAACAACGCGGCAATAACCCCAGCCACCGTATGGTTTGTCGGAGAGATTCCAGCCCAGCTTCTCGGTAAGCTGGCGTTCCAGCAAATAATTGGCCCAAGCTGCGCGCCAGCTGGCCCAGGGCTGAGCACTCTCATGGCATAGCACCCTCAGGGTCAGCGACGCTGTGTACACGGGATAATCAAAGCCGTCCTCGGGCTCGGCGATCCCGCCCTCCGCAGTGCGGAAGCCTGCGAGGAACTGCAGCCCTCGGCGAATGGCATCGTGTAGCTCTGGCGACGCCTCACCTCGTCCCAAGGCTTGTTGCAAAGCGAGCAAGACTAGGGGCGTTAGCGCTGTGCCGTTGGCAAAACTCGCGCAGTGTTCAGAACGCCACCCACCATCTCGAGATTGTCGTTGCAGCAGAAAACTCACTCCTTTTTTCATTGCCAGGCAAAAACTGCTTCCACTTAGTAGGTAGCCCGGCCGCCGCTGACGTCATAGCACTGGCCAGTAACGAAGCTGGCTTCGCGGCTGCACAGAAAGTGGACGACAGCCGCTACTTCTTCTGGTCGGCCAACTCGTCCCATCGGAATTCGCGACACCATGTAGTCAATGGTAGCTTGCGGCAAACCCGCGAGAATGGGGGTATCAATCACTGCCGGTGACACCGCGTTAACAGTGATGTCCCCTTGCTGTACCAATTCCTTGGCCAGCGATTTCGTCCAGGCTATCAATGCCGCCTTGCTGGCAGAATACGGCCCCAACGTCGGATTGCCTTCTTTGCCCGCGATCGAGGCGATATTCACGATACGACCGTAGTGGCGCTCGAGCATTCCCGGCACCACCGCTTTCGCCCATAGCGCCGGTCCAATCACGTTCACGGCAAAAACACGCTCCCAATCTGCTCGCTCCAGTTCCCAGGATTTTGCAGCGCGACCCGTAACACCAGCATTGTTGACCAGCACGCTAATCGGCCCCCAAGTAGATTCCACCAGGTGCCTGGCGCGGGCGATGTCAGATTCGTTGGTCACGTCCCCGGTAATAGCCAACCCGCCAATGGCTTCCGCCACCCCTTGACCCCGAGCCGTGTTAAGATCGAAGACTGCTACTCGCGCACCGGCCGCTGCCAGCCTCCGGCAAATCGCCTCGCCGATTCCTTGGCCTCCGCCAGTCACCAGGGCAATTTGTCCTTGTAGGTCAAAAAAACTCTTGGCCTGATTCACAGCAGTCCCTCTCTTGGCTTTCTCCACCGCTTCAGCTACACCGTTAGTGCAATCTCAGCGTATCGGGCTTTTCAGGAAAGGACAGACTATGGCGAATGCGCAGCGCATTATTGTCATCACGGGAG
>BEIM01000132.1 GCA_002898995.1 bacterium HR36 | reverse complement strand
CAAACTTAATTGAGTCCTGCTTTTGCTGCGAATAGCTTTGCAAAAACTGCGAAGCCTGATTTTCACTAAACTTGATTAAGGTCTGCTGGTACATAGGTACTCCGGCCGCATTGACCATATCTGATTTCCACAAGACCTAATTAAGGCCTGCTCGAACCGCTGCGGCGTTAGAGCTGAGGACTATTGCGGCGGCACCAGGATTGGTCCCGAATCAGATGGCTGCGGGGGAACAGATACAGGAGGAGCGGTGGGTGAGGCGTTTGAAGAGGTTGGCTTAGTGTCAGGGCGCGGGGATGGCTTGGCTGAGGAAGTAGGCTTGCTCGCACGTGTGGGCCGTACCAGGGTCGGAGTCGAGACACCCGCCGCTGGAGAAGATGCGTTTACCGGTGCGGTTGTTGCTAGAGGAATAGACCGGCTAGGATTGCGGTTGTCCGATTCGGCAGGCGCTTGCAATCGCGGCGGTGGCGCTAATTCGAGCTGTGATGGATGGACGCCAGGCGGAAGCGGTGGATGCAAGTCGTGGGAATTGTTAGGAGAAGCGGGCTGAGGAAATGACAGAGCTGGGACAGGTTTGGCGGCGGGAAAAGGTATGGGTTTTCCCTGAGCAGGAGAAAGCGATGGGGTTCCAGGAGGGTTCGCAGTACCAGCGGATGGCCTGGGAACGCGATATCCCAGACGTGCCATGCGGGCCTGCATCCGCACAGTCCAAGAATCATCGTGCTTGATGGCCTGGTCGAGGGCATCGGCGGCTTCGCGAGTTGGGGGCTGCAATTTGCCCAAGCTAGAGGCGGCTGCCCGGCGCACTGTGCTCGAGCCATCCTTACGTAGCGCTTCGATGAGCGCATGCAGCACTTCGGGATGAGCACCGGCATCGGCGTTTGCCAGTTCCTCGGCGGCCTCGGCACGCTGGTTCGACTCTGGATGATTGAGCAGGATTCCCACCAACTCGCTGACACGCTGGGGCGTCGGCTTGGCCTTTTTTCCAAAAATGCCGGCGTGTACCGGCCAGGCAGCCAGCAGGCCACAGAATATGATAAGAGTGAGCCGGTGCATGTTCGTTCTCCTCCACTATAGTCTCGTGAGCCAGTAAGCAAGGGTTCGCTCGTTAGCCCACCGATAGGCGGAAAAAGGCCTAGGGTGCCAAGACCTTTTCGGTGGGGACAAGGAGCACTTCGCTTGTCGGCTGGCTCTTTGCTCAGAGCCGCACATCTGCCATCTTCGGCAAGACCTGTCCTTCCCCGCAGCAAAACGCTATGGTCACTGTCCGCCTAGCTAGAAGAGCCTTGGAGTAAAACTTTCGCGCGGACCATCCTGAATAATCAACACCTATGGAACAATTGGATCTGCTTCTACAACCGGCATGGTTGGTCGCCGCTGCTCTGCTGGCGCTACTGGGAGTAGCACTGGGTAGTACCTGGCGTTGGCGTCAATCGGCCTTATTCCACGCCTGGATTTGGGCAGGCGTGGCGCTGCTCGCCAACGGAGTGATCTGGCTGGCGCAAGCCCGCGATGGTGTATCCCTGGCGGCACGGTATGCAGGGCTGGTGCTCGCGCTGTGCCCGTCGATCGCAGTGCTGGGAGCGCGACAACCTGGCGCAGCTGCTTGGCATTTCGTGGTAGTAGGATTCGCCGCCCTGGCTGCATTACCTCTTCTCGAACAGCCCTGGCGCAGCCCAGAATGGCATCTAGACGCCCCGCGCTCACTGTTGCTCAGCGCAGTAATGGTGATCAGCTGGCTCAATTATCTTCCCACACGCCTGGCCTGGGTCATAAGCGGGCTTGCGTGGTCAGTGGGTTGGCAATTGACCCTCCTCGTGTCGCCACAGCAAAGAAACGCATTGCTTCCTGTTGCGGATTGGTGCACGGCAGCGGGATTGTGGTGGGCAACTCTGAACAGCATGGTGTGGACGTGTGCGGCGAGGATGCGGCAGCGTGGCCGAACCCATCTTCCCACTCTGGCACAGCACAGTGAATGCGATGCGCCCACTGCGGTGGAACTCGAGCTGATCCATGTACTTTGGCACGAAATCCGCGACGGTTGGGGGCTGGTATGGGCCTGGCGTGTACGAGAATTGGCACAAAGCGCAGCGCGGCACGCGCGCTTGCCGGGGGAGTTACGGTGGTCAGGCTTGTGCTGTGCCAGCGAGTCCAGTGATTTTCAACGAGCTGCTACGGATGACCTCCCGGCCACCCGCACGGCGAAGGCTGCCGCGGAATCAGACGCACCAGTGCCAGTTTCTTCGGCCGAGCCTTCGCAGGTGCTCTGGAAATGGCTGCAAATCATGGAGGCGGTTACTCGCCGTTTTGCACCGCCTAGCCATGCCCCCACATATGCTTGGATTCGGGAGCACTTGCTTTCCGCACAGCGTGACGGAGGTTCCGATTGCCCTACTAGGCGACAACAATAGCATTTGGCGTGGCGTCGCTGGAAACGTACACTAATAACGGTAGGTCATGTATGATATGAGGCCCTATTCTGGCCAAGCTTTCTGCGGTGGGTAATATCATGTCCGAGCCTTTGAAACCAACCAGCGTACCAGTGAAGGCGCCCGAAATAAGCACGGCAGGCGCCGTCGAACCGGGTCGAGCAAATGATCAACCCCGCTTCCGGGCGTATACGGGAGTCTCCGCCTATCTTCCTGCAGAAGAGGAAACCTATCAGCCGATCAGCGGTTGGGCGACCGCGGGCTTGGTGCTTTCCTTGTTCAGCATCTTTTGTTGGATGGACTCGCCGCCGCTGTTTTCGGCGCGTGCGTGGTGGCTGCCAGGATTGGTGGTGAGCGCCTGGGCCTGGCGGAAAATCGCGCAAGCTCCTCATACTTTGGCCGGCGACACTTTGGCGCGCCTCGGAGTCGCCTTCAGTTTGATCAACGGCCTGGGTGCCATTACAGCCCAGGAAGTCACCTACTGGGTCGTGCGAACGGAAGCACTGCGTTTTGCCCAGGAAATCCTCGATTACGTCCACCTACGCAAAGAACGCGAACTTTTCCTGGCCACACTGGAACCTGAGTCGCGCCGCTATAAAGAGCCGCCGGCCGATCGTGATCGGCTCATCCGTTATTTCGAATCCCAATCGCGGATGGGCAACCCGGTTCTCGGTTTTGAAAGCAGCCCTCTGGGTCAAGTGATGCTGAAATACGCGCCGCATCGGCAAAATTGGGAGTTTCGCGGCATTACAGGGTACGAGGTGCTGACGGATGTTTCCCGGCCGGGCTATCGCTTCCGATTGCTCTATCGTGTCCGTAGCGATATGGAGGAAAAAGACGGCGAGCCACCTGTTTTCGACGTGGAACTGTCGCTGGTGTGCCAGCGTTTGAGTGACACACGCTCGCGTTGGAAAACGAGGCGGGAATGGTTTCTGGAGAATTCTCCTTCATCAGTACGGTTAGCCAGCGTCCCCTGATGGCATGAAGGGCAATGGGCAACCTGGCCAAGTTGTAGGCGATTCGCGGTCGTTGGCATTGACATAGCGTTGGCAATTTGCCATATCGTAAAAAGTCTGGAAGCCCAAGCAAATTGCGTGCCTTGCCTCATACAAAACAGAATTTCTTGGCCGACATAATTGACACGCCGCTGTCAATGAGAGATTGGCCAATTGACACAGGATAGTCAATAAAGGGGCAGTGCACTGACAGTAGATTGTCAAAGATTGATGGGCAAAAAAACATCTGAAAGGTAGCAAATATAAATTGCTACTTGAATGGTAGAAATTGTAACAGCTAGCAAATACGACACTTACGAACAGGAGTTCGCAAAGCTGCTATTGACAGGCTGGGTAAGGTGCCTATAATGGCAGCAGAGCGGAAGAAATTTCCTGCCAGGCAAAAATGGCAGAGCAACCGGAAGATAGCCAACGCTCTGCGCTGGCAATTTTCGGTTTTACTGAGTATTACTCAGAGAAAACCCTGGGGTAGACCCGGCGGGATGCCGGCCACTGGAACAGAGCGAGGCGGTGCTATTCAGGGAGGAGACGGTCTCGCTCAACCTCTCGGAGAGGTTGCTGGCGAGGTCGGCCACATAGTCATCCTGGAGGGTGGGTTCCATGAAACAAGTCTTTACCACTGGTGAGGCTGCCAAAATCTGCAAGGTCAGCCAACAAACTATCATTCGCTGCTTCGATAACGGGCAGCTCAAGGGATTTCGTGTACCTGGCTCCCGATTCCGCCGTATTCCGCGGGATGCCCTTTACAAGTTCATGAAAGAGCACGGCATCCCCACGGACGCTTTGGAAAGCGGCAAACGCAAAATCCTGGTCGTAGACGATGATCCCGACCTGGTCGAACTGATTAGCCGTGTCCTCGAAAAGGATGGCCGATTCGAGGTCAAGGTGGCTCGTAATGGTTTCGATGCGGGCATGCTTGTCAAAGAATATCAGCCCGACCTCATTGTCCTAGACGTAATGCTACCGGACATCAATGGCCGCGAAGTTTGTCGGCGGATTCGCGCCGACAGCAACTTGGCCGACGTCAAAATCATCTGCATCAGCGGTATGGTCGAGCAGGACAAGGTTCAGGAACTCAAGAAAGCAGGGGCCAACGATTTCCTGCACAAACCTTTCGAGATTGAGCAATTAGTCGAGCGTATTTGCAAGCATCTGGAGATCGAACCGTCTTCGGTGGTGGCGAAGCGCTAAGCGAACCAGCAGGCGCGAGTTAAGCCGTGGCCAGCACGGAAGCGCTGCCACTGTTTGCTCGGTTGGCGCCCAGGGCGAGCAGTGTGCAGCGGATTCTGGCCTGGGCCCAAGGTGTGCGTGCGCAGGAACCGACGCTTCCCGCCAGTTTGTGCCGCCAGGATATTGCCGTTCTTATCGCGTGGGTGTGGCGGGAACCAGGAGAACCCGAGTTGGCAGCCCTGCCCATTTTGTCGGGGAGCCAGCACACGCGGAGCCGGAGCACCACCAAATCGGCCGGGGAAATCCAGCGCTGGGCTTGCCGCTGGATAACGCGCTGGGCGGTTTGGCAGCCCGACGTTTATCCCGATTGGACCCAACCATGTCTGGCCCGGTGTTATGAGACCCTGCAGCGTGCTGGCCTGGTTGCCAGGAGATTAGCCGAACAACTTCCAGCAAATGCCGACGAGGTTGAAGTCGCGGCCCGCTTGGCCGGGGTCGGGCAAGTGTTGCACGGTTGTGGTTTGATTCGGCAAGCAACAGCGCGACGTTACTGGCGCCTGTTGGCGCGAGCCCCAGGCTGGCCGAGTTGGCTCGCTGACTTGCTCGCCATCCTCGACCTTCCATTGCCACCAGATAGCCGCGTTCCCGCCCCGGAGATTCCCGGCCGTATTGTGCAGTGTGCCTGGCAATATGCGCAGACTTCGCTACCGCCGGCATTACGTGTACCGGGCCCCGACTGGCACGAAATCCTCACGGCCCTCGGCTTGCCAGCTACTGCGTTGACCGACATTCACGGAGGGTTAGCGCCCCCCACTACTGTCAACGCCGACTTTCCCAGCCTTGTTCTACCCTGTCCCGCCACGCAGAGCTACTGGCCATTGCTAGCGGATTTGCTGGGAAAACTGCTCCAGGCCCAGCAGCAGGCTCGCCGCGCTACCCTCACGACACAGCGCTGGCAGCGCTATGCTCTAACGAACCAGGAGCAGATTGAAGCCGCCTTGCATCAACGCAAACTGCAAGCACTTGCGGTTTTCGCTGCCGGCGCTGGCCACGAATTGGGCAACCCACTGGCGGTCATCTCGGGTTACGCCGAGGAGTTGTTGCGCGGTGAAAAACGCGCGGAACGCGTCCAAGCCCTCGAACGAATTCTGGCACAGTGTCAACGGATAGACGCCTTGATTCGCGACCTCATGTTTTTCGCACGTCCTCCCAAACCCAAACGGACTCGTTGTCGGCTGGACAGGTTGCTTGCTCAGTCGGTGGCACAACTCACGCCATTCGCTACCTCCAGGTCAGTAACCATCCACTGTCAATCCAACGCTAAACTCAGTGTCACTGCCGACAAAGCTATGTTGCAAAAAGCGTTAGCCTGCTTGCTGCGCAATGCTGTGGAAGCCGCCCCGCCCGGTGGTTGGGTTCGCTATTCTCTGAGCCAGCATGACAGCCGCCTGACCGTACAGATCGAAGACAACGGACCTGGCCCCGATCCTGCTTGGCAGGAGCATATTTTCGATCCGTTCTTTTCTGGTCGCGAAGCAGGTCGTGGTCGCGGATTCGGCTTATGCACAGTCTGGCGTATTGCTCAGTTGCATGGTGGCGATATTACTTGGCAACGCACTCCACACAACACCACCATTTTTACGCTGCGCCTCCCCTTACACCCTGGTGCACGAAAGCGCTAGCGCCTGCAGTTTCCTCTTCTTGTTCCGGCAAGGGCATCGGTTGCGAACTTGCAACCTGGGGCACGAAACCGCTAGCGCCCGCGAGCTGAGTACGTTTGGGGCGAGGGCGGAGATGGACGGGGGCTGGAAGTGGCGCGCGAAAGCGCTAGCGCTTGTCAGCTGAGCACCTTCACCCTGGGGGCGCAGCCACCACAGAGACAAACACAGCGGCTCCACGGCGCAGCGATGGTTCTGCCAGAGCATCCCGGGCACAGCACACGGGCAGCCTGGTGGCGCTATTGGGTTTGGGATCGGTATGGCCTGCCCCAGCGCACATCGCCGGCCATCTACTGGCTGCAACTGATCCCCACGGTGATGGCCGTCTCATGGTTCGCCTATCGGCGGTGGCGGCGGAAACGCAAACGTGCCAGGCTGTCGCCAATGTAATTCAGGGGGAGCTCTCGCTCCACCGTGGGACTGTCGCCCAAGCGGGGATCGTGGCTCCACCGAGAGGTTAAATGTCTTACCCAACCTGTGCCACGCGCCAGCTGCCCCAAAGGGTCAGGCCTCGTTCTCTCTGCTTGAGCACACCGGCAACAGATAACTACGCTATAGACTCCGCCAACTTGCAGATGCGGACGAACTGGCTCATGCCGTGAAGGCATTCTCC
Organism: bacterium HR36; assembly: GCA_002898995.1. Taxonomy (GTDB): domain Bacteria; phylum Planctomycetota; class Planctomycetia; order Gemmatales; family HRBIN36; genus HRBIN36. The sequence continues at coordinate 1,513 of BEIM01000132.1, read as the reverse complement.
AGTACTACACGCGAGCGTGAACGGGGCAATGCCCCTAAGCGCCAAACCTGAAGGAGCGGTAGATGCCTTGGAAGGCAAGGCGCTCGTGAAAAAATTTTTGCGGGGGGCTTGACGAGTTTTTTTTTTGGTACGATGGCAGTAGTGTGCCAGGCGCGGGGCCTGGCACGGAGGTCAGCAGGCTGGCCGGCACGCATAGTAAGAGCGAAGGGGCTGTAAAACCCGCACGGCACCCAGGGCGACCAGCAGTCGGCACAGCTGGGGGGCCCGCACGGCAAGAACGATACGACGGTAGTCCGCCAGGGTGCAGAGGCCGGTTGCCTGTGTGCCCACTGCTGGGGCAACTGGCAGTCGTGTGGCAAGCGGTAGGTGCAGGGCCTGGCTCGAAGGGCAAGCTGCCCCGCATGGCGTGCTGGGAGCGTAAGCCGATGCGGCCTGGTGGCGATGGCGGGTACACCACATCGGGAAAGGGGGTGAGCAATGCGTTGGGTACGAGGTAGGAGATGGCGGCTGGTAGCCGGGATAGCGGGTCTGCTAGTGGTGAGCACTGTAGCAGGCGCGTGGTTGGCGCACTGGTGGGGGATGGAGCAGGCGCGTGCGGAGTATCCACCGCCTCCGCCGGAACGGGTGGTGTATTTTGAGCAATCGAGCTACTCGGTAACGGAAGGGAGCACCATCACCATCACGGTGCTGCTGAGTTCCGCCGCCCCCGACCCCGTCAGCGTGGATTATCAAGTAACGGGCCCGGATGGAAGCGTACTTCGTACGGGGACAATTACATTTGCGCCCGGGGAGACGAGCTATAGCTATACCGACACGGTGCCAGACGACAGCTGTCCCAACGGTGACGTGAGCGTGAATCTGAGTTTATCGAATCCGCAAGGTGGTAACACAGGCTTAGGCGACCCATCCACCGCCACGGTGACCTTTTCGAAACAACTTAAGGATAAAAGTAACAAGGCAGGTTCTGGCCCCTCTGGAGAGGATGAACCCAACGCAGTGTTTCCTTTCACTTCCTCTGAAGATTTAAGTCTTCGTCCAAGCACAGCTCTTCAGGGCGTCAACTCGCAGCTAAATTCTGAAGGTGAAGCAGGACCTCCAGAACCACAAGGTCCTAAAACGCCCAAATTTCCTAAATTTCCTGGATGTGCTGGCCTTGATCGTATTCCTGGTGGAGGAGCTCGGGAATTAGGTCTACGACATGAACAATGGATTAGGCGAAATGAAGCTCGTGAGGTAGATGATAGACCGTACAGAAAAACTTTTAATAAAAATCCTGATGGAACACCGTTGGGAAGAAGAACGCCAGACCCAAAAATCGTAACGGATATAGAACCCTTTCTAGAAGAAATAAAAAGAGGTCCAGATTCCGGTGGCGAACACCCACTAGATTTCTTTTTTGATAAGGATGGAGGCATAAAACCAAAAAACCAGGTCCAAAGCAACCTTCGAACGGAGATCAACAACCTCCAACTGAAACGTCAAAAACACCTTCACACAAGGAAAAATCAGAAGC
>BEIM01000131.1 GCA_002898995.1 bacterium HR36 | reverse complement strand
CCTGAAGGAACTGGCAGGACTGAAGATGCTGCAATCCGTACATCTTAGCTGCACCCGGGTGACGGACGCAGGTGTCCGCGAACTGCAAAAGGCCTTGCCTGGGTGCCAGGTTATTAATTACGGTGACTAACACTAACATCTCCCTGAACTCAACCGAAGATTGATAAGTGATAGTGTTGGATTGCCGCGTAAAACTGGGAGCAGTAAAGCATCCGTTGATCAGCGAAACCCTCTAAGTCCGCGTGGCAGATTCTGTGGTGACATGCATACTAATCGGGTGGCGGATAGGTGGGGCGCAGCAGCTGAACCGAAGCGCCAGCACGGGTAACTAGGTGGGCGATACACTCGGCCTTTCCTACGACCTCGATGATCATCGGCTCACTCACATTGGCTGGGGCGTGGCATTCCCGGCGGCCGCCTTGACCGCAGACCGCAATTGGCCAGGAACACCGGTTCCCGCGGGGGTCATTCGCAACGATGCAGATGTAAATTCGCCTTTCGCGTCCAAGGAGTTGGCTGGCTGGGAGAACGTAGTCTGGCTCGGGTTGGAACGCGCTTGGTTCCGCTAACCGCGAGAGACGATGAACTACGCTGGGTAGAAGCGCAGTGCTACTGGGTCATCGTGGCACCGAAGGAAGCGGTGGGTTTTCATCCAGAGTGCTCGGCGAGTTGCAGACGATAAAGTTCTCAAGGCGGCAAAGACGGCTCGAATTGCATAGCATAACAACGAGGAACTAGCGTGGCCGCGTGCGGACTGAGCGCGGCGAGAAACTCAGCAAAAGATGGAGGGAACGCTGCATGCTAACAAAGTTACGCCGGGGACGTGCACCCTGCCGATGTCGGGAGCCTGAAATGCTGTGGTTGGTAAGCGTGTGGCGAATACAGGGGTGGGTATGGGCAGTGATAGCGATGTGGTGGCTGGCGGTTGCGCCGGCGTTCGCACAGGAATCGAGGCGGCCTCGGCCAGCGAACATCATTTTGATACTGGCGGATGATTTGGGCTATGGGGACCTGGGTTGCTATGGTCAGCAACAGATACGCACGCCACATTTGGATCGCCTGGCAGCAGAAGGGATGCGGTTCACGCAGTTTTACGCAGGTTCGACGGTGTGTGCCCCGTCACGGTGTGTGCTCATGACTGGCCTGCACACGGGACATTGCTACATTCGCGGCAACGCCCGTTACAACCTGCGCCCCGAAGATCGCACCCTGGCCGAAGTGCTCAAATCTGCGGGCTACGCGACGGCTCATATCGGAAAATGGGGCCTGGGACACGAGAACTCCACGGGTGTGCCGACGCGCAAAGGATTCGATTACTTCTTCGGCTATCTCGATCAAGTGCACGCCCACAATTACTATCCGACGTTCTTGCTGCGCAATGGGACTCGCGTACGTTTGCCCAACGTGGTGCCCAAAGAAGGCCCGAATGGTGAAGGTGTAGCCAGCGAACGCCGCGCATATAGCCATGACCTGTTCACGGAGGAAGCACTGCGCTGGATTGGGCAGCATCGTGATCAACCGTTTTTCCTTTACCTGGCCTACACCATTCCGCACGCGAACAACGAAGCCCAAAATGCGAAATACACGGTCGCCACTAGCCGCAAGCGCCTGCACGGGATGGAAGTGCCCGACTTAGGCATCTATAAGGATAGGCCCTGGCCGGAAAGCGAGAAAGCATTTGCTGCCATGGTCACGCGGCTGGACGCCGATATTGGCCGAATTGTAGCCCGCGTGCGTGAACTGGGATTGGAGCGGGAGACGCTGATCCTTTTTAGCTCGGATAACGGACCGCACGGGGAAGGCGGTCACGACCCAAAATTTTTCCAATCGAGCGGTAACCTGCGTGGTATGAAGCGCGACCTGTACGAAGGGGGAATCCGTGTTCCGTTAATAGCCTGGTGGCCTGGGAGAATTCCCGCTGGGAAAGTGAGCGCGCAGGTGGGTTGGTTTGCGGATGTGCTGCCGACGCTCGCCGACTTGGCTGGGGCAAAACCGCCTGAAGGCCTCGATGGTGTCAGCTTGGTGCCGACCCTTCTGGGCAAAGAACGTGAGCAACGACCGCCCCGCTACCTGTACTGGGAGTTTTACGAGCGCGGTGGAGCGCAGGCGGTGCGGTGGGGCAAATGGAAAGGTGTGTGTAAACCATTCTGGGGCCGCTTAGAGTTGTACGACTTGGAAAGCGATCCTGGCGAAAGCGGCGACTTGGCCGAGCAACACCCCGACGTCGTGGCCAAGCTCCAGGCCTTGCTCAAGGAAGCGCATGAGCCCTCGCCGTTGTGGCCTATTCCGAAACCAGTGCAAACTAAACTTCGGCGTGGTCAATGACCGTGACCCCGCAACAGGCTGCCTTCCTCGCTGATGCGATCCTGCTGCTCCACTTCGTGCTGGTGGCCTTTGTGGTCGCCGGGTTGGTTTTCGTGCTGGTGGGTGGTCTCTTACGTTGGGCGTGGGTGCGCCACTTCTGGTTCCGCGCTGTGCATTTGGCCTTGGTTGTGGTGATCGTTTTGGAATCGGTATTCGGCATCGTCTGTCCGCTAACTAGTTGGGAAAAACAGTTACGCCAATTCGCTGGCGAGGCTGGTGCCGTTGAACTGGAACGCCAAGGGTTCATCATCTACTACGCCCGCAAACTGCTCTTTTTCCCCGACGCCTTAGAGTGGGAGGCTCGGACGTTGACCTGGGTGTATCTGGGCTTCGGGGCGTTGGTGGCGATTTCGCTGTTGGCGGTGCCCCCACGTTGGCCGAGGAGGCGAAGCACGACGGTTGCGGTCGAAAGGAGGGAGGGCGTAACCCCGGATGGCAATCGCTGAGAGCCATGAGCAGGGGCATGGCGGGCGGGTCTGGGAAGCAGTGGGCTACGCCCGGAGCGCTTTTCAGGCGATGTACCGCATTTACGAGAACCGCTGCCAGAATGATGCGGCAGACGTGGCCATATCGCGATTGTTGCGGAGAGTTCGCACTCCCGTGGACACCATTACCTCGACCGGCTCACACCAGCCGATCTGAGTGGCGAACTCCGTCCCTCGTTTTGCAGCGCCGACCGGCACAAAGTGATCATCGAGTCTATTTCGCCACGCGCCATCATAGAGTCCGCTGTTCTGCTCAGCATTCTGGGTTACGATGTAAGGAGGTTCGGGAAGCGTGCGACGGAGAGTGTGCCATTTGCCGTCAAGTGCATACGTTAACCGCAGTGGATAAGTAGGGGAAGGCAACTCTAGGCGAGAACAGCCATGTCACGTGCTAGGATGTCGGGAGAGGCCGGAAAACTCCCGTTGCGGCGAAGGGAGTGGATAGGTCTAGCGGTGTTGTTGCTGCTGGGGCTAGTGGCTTCAGGTTTAGCAGCATGGGGAGTCCGGCACTTGGAAGAACAGCAGTTCTGGACGCAGTTTGAGCGGCAGTGCTGGCAATGGCAGGTGCCAGTTCAGGATCGCCTCGACCGTGCATTGGCGTTGCTGGCAGCGTTGCAGGATTTCTTTGCTGCTTCCGACTTAGTAGAGGCGGAGGAATTTCATCGCTTTGTCCAACGTTCTGTGCAGCGCAATGCCGGGCTGCGGTTAGTGGCGTGGGCACCGAAAATCCTCGCCGAGAAATGGCCGGAATGGCGGCGGCAGGCGCTGGAAGTGGGGCAACTCGACAGGAGCTTCGAATTGCGAGATGCCCGGCACCGGCCATACCTGCCGAGTTCACCGCAGGAGGAGGTTTGGCCGCTGACCTATATTGCGCCGGCCGAGGCCAGCACTTGTTTGGGGGTCAACTTAGCGAGCTATGAGCGCTGGCCAATCATGGCCGCATCCCTGAGTAGTCCCGATGCGCTGCTCGAGTGGATTAGCGTAGTGCCCGATCCTGTAGATTCGTCCCGGTTACACTTGGTTTTCCTGGCACCGGTTGAGAGTCGACAATTGAGCCGCAATCAAACTCCGAGCCGCCTGCAACAAGGTGTTGCCTTGGTCGTAATGGATGTGCCAAAGACGGTGGAAGACTGCCTGAAAAACGCGGTGCCATCCACGGTGCAAGTCAGTTTGGTTGCAGAAGGCGAAGAACCACCCGCTGCGCCCGTGGTGCTCTACCGTCGGCTCGCCGAGGAACCAGGCGGTACCTTGTTGACGGAAAAGCGCGTTACCTGTAGGTTGGAAGGGCCCAACGATTTGTGGCTGGAATTCACACCGACTGCGCCGTATGCAGGGAGTTTCACCGCCTGGGGTTCGTGGCTGACGCTGGGACTATGCTTGGCAGTAGTGGGGTTGGCAGAAGCGGGAGTGATATCCGCGGCTCGACGCCGCGCACGTGTCGAGGCACTCGTCCGCGAACGCACTGCGGAGTTGGAGCGCGCTAATCGCGATCTTGCCGAAGAGGTGCGGCGGCGTAGCGAGATCACCAGTGAATTATTCCGCCATCAGCAATTGCTGGATGGTATCGTGGAAAACTCTCCAGCGGTGATTTACGCCAAAGACCTGCAGGGAAGCTATTTGTTTATCAACGCCCGCTATAGTGAGCTTTTCGGCGTTCAACCGCAGGAGATTATCGGCCGCACCGATGCGGACATTTTCCCAGCCGAATTTGCCTCGAAGTTCCAGGAAAACGATCGACAGGTGTTGGCGCGAGGCGAAGCGTTGGTTTTTGAAGAGGTGGCGCCGCATCCGGATGGCCCGCACACGTATGTTTCCGTGAAGTTTCCTATCCGCAATCAGCAGGGGCAGGCAGTGGCAGTGTGTGGCATATCCACGGACATTACGGAACGCAAGCGCGCCGAAATTGCCCTGCGGGATTCGGAAGCGCTGTACCATTCGTTGGTGGAGTGCGTGCCCCTGTGCATTCTGCGCAAGGATCGTGAAGGGCGTTTTACCTTCGCCAATCAGAAGTTCTGCCAGATGCTAGGCCGGTCGACCGAGGAGATTCTCGGCAAGACCGATTATGACTTTTTCCCGCCGCAACTGGCCGATAAGTATCGCCGCGATGACCGCTGGGTGCTGGAGACCGGGGAAATTTTTGAGGATGTGGAGGAGCATCAGACCCCCGCCAGGGAAAAACTGTTTGTGCAGGTGATCAAGTCGCCGGTGCGTGATGCCGCGGGCAACATCGTGGAAGTGCAATGTATGTTCGTGGACGTAACGGAACGGAAGCGGGCGGAAGAAGCGTTGCGGAAAGCGCGCGAAGCAGCGGAGGCAGCCAACCGTGCCAAGAGCGATTTCCTGGCCAACATGAGCCACGAAATCCGTACCCCGCTCAATGCGGTCATCGGCTTGACGGAGTTGCTCTTGCAGACGCCGATCAACGATCTGCAGCGCGAGTACCTGCAAATGATTCTCGAATCCGGCGAGTTATTGCTGGCGTTGATCAATGACGTGCTCGATTTTTCCAAGATCGAAGCGGGCAAATTGGAGCTGGATCATAGACCGTTCGACCTGTGGGAACAAATGGGCGATACGGTCAAGCTACTCGCAGCGCGAGCCAGCCAAAAAGGTTTAGAGTTGGCTTGCGACATTGCCGCAGACGTCCCGGGGGTCGTCGTCGGCGATGCCGGCCGGTTGCGGCAGGTGCTGCTGAATCTGCTTAGCAACGCGATTAAATTCACCGAGCACGGCGAAGTGGTAGTGCAGGTGCGGTGCCAGGAACGCCAAAACGATCACGCGCTGCTTTTGTTTTCCGTGCGCGATACCGGTATCGGCATCCCTCGGGACAAACAGGAACGCATCTTTCAGGCCTTCGAACAAGTGGACACCTCGACCACGCGACGTTACGGTGGCACCGGATTAGGGCTGGCGATTGCTTCGAAACTAGTTGGCTTGATGGGTGGGCGCATCTGGGTCGAAAGCGAACCAGGCCAGGGAAGCACGTTCTATTTCACGGCGCGGCTAGAGGTGGCGAAGTCCCAATATCGGATGGAACCGCAGACGCAACTGGAATCGCTGCGTAACCTGCGGGTCCTGGTGGTGGACGACAGCGCCACTAATCGCACCATTTTGGAAAAAATGTTGCAGAGCTGGAACATGCTAACTGTATGTGCAGGGGACGCGGACACAGCATTGCAGCAACTGGCGCAGGCCCGTCTGGCTGGTCAGCCTTTCGAGCTGGTGATTACCGATGCCGCCATGCCCGGACGCGACGGGTTCCAACTCATCGAAGCCATTCGCCAGCAGGAAACATCGCCGCCGGTCATTCTGCTGCTGACCTCTGCGGATCATCCTGACCTCCTGGCTCGCTGCGTGGAATTGGGATTGACCCGCTGGCTGATTAAGCCGATCAAGCAATCTGAGTTGCTCGAAGCGATCTTAGACAGCTTCCATCTGCGGCCAGCTGAAACAACGGAATCCGCGTCGCCGAGCTTGGATAAAACTCAGCCGCAAGTTGCCATGTCTTCGGCGTCGCTGCGTGTGCTGCTGGTGGAGGACAGCGTGGTGAATCAGCGGCTGATGCAGGGTCTGCTGGGAGGTTGGGGACATGAAGTTGTAGTCGCGGAAAATGGCCAGCAGGCCCTCCAATGGTTTAGTCGAGAACGGTTCGACCTTATTATCATGGACATTCAGATGCCAGGAATGGATGGATATGAGGTAATGCGGCGGATCCGTAGCATGGAACGGCGGCGTGGGGGCCATGTGCCGATCTTAGCGATTACTGCGCGGGCGATGCGTGACGATCGGCAGAAGTGCTTGGACGCTGGAGCAGATGGATATCTGGCCAAACCGATTCGCGCCGCCGAGCTCGCTGCGGAAATGGCGCGAGTGCTGGGTCTAGCCAGTACCCCGTCTCGTATCTCGACAAGCGGAACTCGCGCCCTGGCCAGTGAAACCAGCACGTTGCCGATTCAAATCAACTGGTCGGAAGCGTTGGCCAGCACCCGCGGAGATTGGGAGTTGCTCCGGCAAGTAGTGGAGGCATTTATGAGTGAGGCCCGCCTACTGGTTGAGCAAGCACGCCAGGCCTTGAGCCAGCGCGATGCCTCCACTCTCAAACGCTTGGCACACACATTGGCTGGGAATTTGCGCTTGTTTGGCGTCCACACGGTGAGCGAGATCGCCCGTGCTTTACAGGATGCTGCTGAACGTCAGGATTGGCCACGTGCCGATGCCGCCTTTTACCAGCTTGCTCCACTCCTGGAACAAGTCTTTGCCCAACTGCAGGCCTTGCCTATACAAGCTCCTTGAGAGCGTCGGCTATGCTTTGCGGAGAAAGACCATGGCCAGCATCCTTGTCGTAGATGACGCAGCAACAGATCGCATCTTGGTCAAAGGCTTGTTGCAGAAAAGCGGCGAGTATCAGGTGCTCGAAGCGGCCAGCGGTCAGGAAGCTATCGAGTATTTGCGGCAACAATTGCCGGATCTGATCCTCACCGACTTGCTCATGCCAGATATGAATGGCTTCGAATTGGTGGACTACGTGCGGCGGAATCATCCGTCGGTGCCGGTGATTTTGATGACGGCACACGGCAATGAGGAAATCGCCATCCAGGCACTGCGGCGCGGTGCCGCCAGTTATGTTCCGAAGAAAACCTTAGCCCGCGATCTGGCCGAAACCATCGAAAGTGTGCTCAGCGTCGCCACGGCCCGCCGCGAACAGGAACGTCTCTTCACGCAAAGCTGGGTCGCCTCCAGTACCCGTTTTCATCTGCCCAACGATGTTAGCCTGATTCCACCGCTCATCGAATATGTCAACCAGAATCTCACCCGCTTGCGGTTGTGTGACGAAACCGGGCTGATCCGGGTTGCCGTTGCCTTACGCGAGGCCTTGATTAATGCGATTTACCACGGCAATCTCGAGGTCAGTTCGGAAATATACGAGCAGGACGAGAAAGCCTATTATCGGCTGATCGAAGAACGGCGTGATCAGGAACCATACCGCAGTCGGATCGTGGAGTTCATCGCCGAGGAGACACCCACGGAAGCGCGATACACCGTGCGCGATCAAGGCCCTGGATTCGACCCGAAATCCATCCCTGACCCCACCGACCCGGCCAATCTCGAGCGCACCTGCGGCCGCGGCTTACTCCTGATTCGCACCTTCATGGACGAGGTCTGGCACAACGACAAGGGCAACGAAATTGTCATGATCAAACGCCGGGAGCTAGCGTGGCCCTGATTCGCTGAACTCGTCTAAAAGGGGTGGGCGTGCGCCTGTCGCGGAAGACCGACCGCCGGCTAACCATTGCTGGAAGTGGGGTTCCTGGCGATAGGTAGGGTCAGCTTGCACCGCTGCCTGGGCATACCGATGGACAAGCTCCCTGCGCCCCAGATGTTCGGCCATCAGAGCGAGGTAATAATAAGCGCGTCCCGGCCCGACGGCGTCTACCAGTTGGTGCTCCGCTTCCTGCCAATGCTCCGCGCGGGCCAGTGCTAGTCCTAAATGGACGGCAAAACGCGTATTGCTCGGTTCCAGTTGCCAGGCCTGGCGCAGACAACGCACCTGCTCCGACCAATTCCGCTGGGCCCCGTAACACATTCCCAACTCATACCAGGCAGCGGCAAGTTTCG
>BEIM01000130.1 GCA_002898995.1 bacterium HR36 | reverse complement strand
GAGCTGTCTTATGCGTATCCTGGTATACAGTGTGCTAATCGAACCATATTGGGATTGAAACTGCATCAAATTGGTTGCCATATTCAACGTGGCCAGGTGCTAATCGAACCATATTGGGATTGAAACCTGATCGCAATAGCATAAAATTGTCCTCATTCATAGTTAGTGCTAATCGAACCATATTGGGATTGAAACGGGGCAAATATTGCCCTAGCCGCATAACGGCCATTGCGTGCTAATCGAACCATATTGGGATTGAAACCAACAATGAGGGGGATACGAAAATGATGCTTCGGGCGTGCTAATCGAACCATATTGGGATTGAAACCCATCATCATCAATTCGGCACCAACAAAATCAGATTGTGCTAATCGAACCATATTGGGATTGAAACATGGTACAGTCTCTCGATCTCGACAAGAGCATGGTCGTGCTAATCGAACCATATTGGGATTGAAACCGTACACAAGCAACCGCGCCACCTCGTCCGCCTTTCGTGCTAATCGAACCATATTGGGATTGAAACGAGCTCGTACTCGATCTCACGATGCCCCAGATGCAAGTGCTAATCGAACCATATTGGGATTGAAACCTGCGCTCTGTTTTTTCAAGCATTCGCGGGTTGATGGGTGCTAATCGAACCATATTGGGATTGAAACGGCATTGAGCGAATACCGCAGGAATGCGGCCATCGCCGTGCCAATCGAACCATATTGAGACTGAAACGATTGTCGGAGATTTCGCATTGAGGAATATAGGAGCCGGTGCTAAGGGCACTATCTTGGAATTGAAGCGTGGAGATTAGGCATTGATTAGGCCCCGGATGGATGATGTTAGTCGCATTATGTTTGGATAAAAACTTGCGGAGGTAGATGGTTACGGCTAAGTGTGAGTTAGTGCTAATCGCGCTATATCGGGATTGAAAGATACTTCATGCAAATATGTCAGTTCATCATATCGTAGAGATACCCGGACAACATCAGGATCAAAACGGTAGTCCCAGCCTTAGTGAGGGACTAAGGCAGTCTCGTTATAATCACACCATACTGGAAGTGAAAGCGAGCTAGTGGCTCGTCCACAGCGACTGGAAGTTACTGGTGCAAATCGAGCCGTATTGGGATTGCAAAATTCCTACTCCATCATTCGCTCCGCCGAAACCAGTGCTAATCGAACAATATTGCCATCCAAAACGTGGCATCCATAGTCCGACTTGCAGCAGCCCATACGCGTTCTGATCGAACATAGCTTATAACGCCCATCATAATACGGCTCTTGACATGCTCCAACCTATGCTAGTTCTGATCAACCTCCACTGGGCCCGAGAATACGAATCGGGGGCAATGCTCCCACGGACCGCTTTCGGCTTCAACCGAACCATACGACAATTGAAATGCGAATAACTCTGAACGCCCCCTTTTTAAGCTGGGTCGGGCTTATGGGAGGCATATGATAAACGGAGCGGCGCCTGCTGACCGACCTTATAGTATCAACCAGCCGCGCTAATTGAACCGCCCTGGGAGTGATACCCTAAGTCTGTGAGGGAACCGAACAGTTCTTTGCAAGTGCCAAGTGAGCTGGCGTGCCGACTAACAGTGGATTGCCACCCAGTACAGATCAATTCTTTCCACGTGCTAAGTGAATCCGTTGTCCGAACGGGCATGATCTCCCCGACATTTAGGGACCAGCTCTTCCACATTGCCAAGCGTTTGTGATATACAGGTGCTTTCCGACGCCGAGACACAATAGTCAACTCCCTCACAGTGTTAAGTGCGCCCACGCAGCCGTAAACAGTCGGAGCCACCTGGCGATCGATGCTTTCAGAATATGATAAGCAAACATGGCGAAGCGACGGCGCGGCGAATCCGCATCAAAGTCCATCAATTCCTTCAAACTGCTACGCAAACCAGGATGTTATGTTTCTGGCGCTGGCCTACATTTTCGGATCAATTCTTTCAAAGCGCTAAGTAAACGATGAACCTCATTGGGGAGCGGTTCGTGCTACCGGAGGTCAATTCTTTGACAGTCCTAAGTAAATTCACATGCACCTGACTGGTGTTACTGTTGTGAACATTGATCCATTCTTTCAAAGCTCATTGCATCATATCCGGATCGAAACCGGTTTTAATGTTAGCTGTGCATGTTGCCTCCATGCCATTGACTGCACTTTATTCGGACGAGCGCTCAGATTTTTTTAAGCAAATTACTTGCTGATTCCATAGTACCGACTGCACGGTACTGGAATTGGGTACCTTAGAGCACGCTAAGTCAAGTAAACCTTGGATGGGGCTGGAGAAGCGGTATAGGGATGGAGCGCACGGCCCGCTAAGGTGTGAGCAATTTTCCGTGCAGCGTGGCGCGTTTGAGAAGTTAGTTCGAAAGCTCTGGCAAGAGTGGCGCATATCAACGGTTCACGGGTATAAGGTTACGGTGCGAAGGACGCATCCCGCTGGCTTGCCTACCGCGCGCTTGAGAATCGTATCCGACAAACCGAAGGCCTCTGACCAAGGCAGCAATATTAAGGGCACTAGTCTTGTGGTAGGTGTGGGCTGAATCGGATAGGAGAATTTTCTAGGCGGCGGTGAATTTCTTCAACCAGGCGGGTCAACTCGTCAGTCAGGTCGAATTGGGGCAACTGACGGCGAAGCAAGCGTACCATTTCGCGGTAGTACCATAAGGTACCGTCCTGGCCACCGCGAAATCGCTGAAAGCAAGCTACTCCTTCACGGCGAAACAATCGAAGCAATGAGCGGGCGTTGTGCACCTTGTCCGCTAACACAACTAAAAGCGCATCGGCTGGGGCATTTTGGAGGCGCTGCAAGTGGGCTTCTTTGCGTTGGCGCCAGGGGGGCTTGGGGAATTCGAGGGAATCTGTGCACCAATCCACGATGTTAGCCACCCGCTCGCCAAAACGACGGCGAATATCCTCAAGACGCTCGCGGCCCCCGGCATCCTCAGCTGCATCGTGCAATAGCGCAGCGACGAGCTGATCCTCGTCGCCACCCTCTTCCCCGACCAAAGCTGCAACCGCTAGGAGATGTGCCAGGTATGGTTCAGAAACGTGGACCGCTCTACGGGTTTGTCCCCGATGGATTCGGGCGGCATATACCAAAGCCTCTTCGAGCCGCTCGGAGTAGTTCATCCTCTTAGCCCTTCCTGAATGCTGGAACCCTGTAACGATTATAGCTGATAGTTACTTTCGAACGCTAACCCTGTTACCCGGGTCCTGCGGCGGGAAACCGGGGGCAGCGCGGGCCTCAATATTTTCGGTTATTGCTCTGACGGCTCGCGCTGTTGGTGAGCTTCTTGTTGAATGGCGCTCTTCATTTCTTGTTCATACTGCTGGACTTCAGTATCGGACGGAGTGTAAGGCCGATCGCTGCAACCTAGCCAGACGACACTGGCAACAATGATAGCTGCCCACAGGCCGACATCAAGTCGGAATGACATGGGAGTCTCCCTTCCCAGCTAAGGCGCTTGGCCGCGAGTTCATTCATTCCAGCTGGTTGAAATTAACTGGTTGCATATCGTTGCGTACGCAAAGATTCTGGAAGACGGCCGGGGTGCAGCTATAGCGAATACGCCGAACAGAATGATCCACTGTAACCGCATTGAAGGAACCAACATGTCGGGAGCCGAAACGCCAGGAGCTAAGCTGATTGTTATTAGCTAAATCCGCTGGATGCTGATTGTCTGGCCCAGGGGGACCACTAGCGAAGTTGGCAGCCATGGTGGCATTGCCGAAGCGCAGGACATCGGCGTCCCAACCAGGGACGAAGGGAGATTCGTTATCGTCGCAGCAATAGCCCGGGCGGGTCATAAAACGGAAGGAAACTTGCTTTTCGCCGAACAACAAGGTATTGCTCGTACCGTCCACGATGCTTCCATCGAGGGAGATGCGATGAGGTCGGCTATTATGGATAATGACCCCATTGTCGTTACTATGCGAGCTCCCGCTACCGATATTGCCGGCGTAATCGCATCGAGGAGGAGGGCCAGGCTTGCGTCGCGAGGGGCAATAAAGGACGGGCACCACGCTGGCCTCGACCTGACTGGCATTGGTATTGCGATACAGCGAATCTAGCTCCAGATAAGGAAGCAAATGGTAAACCCAGCTCCACTCGGTACGCAAGTCGGGATTGCTATGGGGAACCGGACGACAACATCCGCCAGAACCAGTGTCGGGACAGTAGCCTGCAGGAGCATTCGGGTCAACAGGCGGATCGCATGCGTTCTTGCCCCCGTAGGGGAAAAAGTTGAACGTGTTGTGATAATTGTGGGCGGCAATGGCCAATTGACGTAAATTGCTGGCGCAGCGCATACGGTTACTTGCCTCGCGCACGCGCTGAATGGCTGGTAACAGCAACGCCATGAGTAATCCGAGAATAGCAATGACGACAAGCAGCTCGATCAAGGTAAAGCCCATTTGCCTGCGCATAACCTGACCTCCGATTGGTTGAGCAAGAGGGCCCCTTTGATAATGATCGTACCAATAACCCGGCCCGGGTCAATGGGTTTAAACCTCTTTGCGGAATTTTTGAATCGTTCCCTGGTTAGGGTAGCGTTGCGGAGGCCCTGGGGATAGATGCGGTTGCTCCTGGCCAGCGCGCTTCAATTCGACGTCGAGGATAGCAGGATGACTGATGTCGTTGGCTCATGTAACCAAGACTCACGGCGAGGCACCGTGCGCATGAACACCAGAGCGGTTGAGAAGACACAGTGGCGATGGTTTCTAAAACTGGGCCTATCTTTGTGGAGCTACGTGATAAGGTGATACGTCCCTGCTCATGAACCCGCGGTAGGCTGGCACTTGCCGTTCTCAAGCGCGTGAGGATCGCTCGGCAGTAGCGTTCAGAAGTTCTCCCTGGCCTAGCCCACCAATCTGGATCGTGTCCCATGTGTGCTGACAGTGCTGCGGCCCAGGCCGCACTGCTGGCTGTGTTTGCTTCGTGCCGCATGCGACGTAAAAGTTTTGCTCCAGAAAGCTGGCTCACTGACAGGATAGGCTCATAATACTACATCAACGCGGATGGCGAAGCAGCGATCCGATTTCCCCACAGAGCCGGAGGCAACCATGCGCATGATAGCCTGGATGGGCCTTTTGGTGATGGTGACAAGTGGGTATGCGGAGCGCCTTGTGCTCGTGGCGGGCGGTGGCGCCGGACCTGATGGAAGCCCTGCATTGGAGGCGCAACTTATCGAGCCGTTTGGCATCGAATTCCACGAAGGCGCGGCCTATTTTGTCGAAATGGCGCCAGGTCATCGGTTACGGGTCATCACGCCCGAGGGAAAAGTGAGGACGTTGGCCGGGAAAGTCAAACAGCCAGGTTATACGGGGGACAGCAGCCCAGCACAGGAGGCGTTATTCAACGGCCCACACAATCTGGCGACACTCCCCGATGGCACAATTTTCATTGCCGACACCTTCAATCACGCCGTGCGTGTGTACGATCCTAAGACAAGAACCCTGACAACTTTCGCGGGAAATGGGAAGCCTGGATATGCGGGTGACGGTGGACCGGCCAGCCAGGCACAGTTCAATCAAGCCTATTGCGTGGCCCTTGACCCTGGGAACAAAATGCTAATCGTGACCGATCTGGGCAATCGGCGAATTCGTGGGATTGATTTGGCGTCGGGCACCATCCGCACGCTGGCGGGCAATGGCGAACGGGGAGTACCCCAGGATGGCGGCAAAGCTACGGAACAGCCGCTGGTGGATCCGCGCGCCGCAGTGATGGATAAGCAAGGGCGGTTGTGGATTCTGGAAAGGGCGGGGCATGCATTGCGCGTGGTTTTGCCCGATGGTACGATTCGCACTGTAGCCGGGAATGGCAAACGCGGCCATGCTTTGGGTGCTGCGCGGCAGGCAGTTTTCGACGGCCCGAAACATCTGTGCGTGACCGCGATGGCTCCGTGCTCATCGCAGACACGGAAAATCACCGCATCGTTCGCTACGATCCCAAAACTGAAACGATTTCGTTAGTAGCAGGGACAGGCAAAGCCGGCTCTGCTGGCGTTGGCGGCGATCCCACTTTGGCACAACTCCATAGGCCGCACGGCGTCTCCGTTCATCCTGTTACGGGCGAAATCTATATCGCGGATAGCTCCAATCATCGCATCCTCAAAATCGTCCGTTCTTCCGACTCCCGGCAGCCTTGAGTTTAGCTGAGCAAGCCCCCGAACAGCTTGAGAGCATCTCACGTAGCCCGCCGTGGCCCCGGGAGTTACTGTGGCAATGGACGGTTGCGCAATCGCGCTCGCCTCCGCTACAGGAACGGAGCGAGCGCGGCCAACGCGAGCCTGCTGTGAATCGTGATTCGCCTCGCCTAGCACTGGTAAGCTGACCCGCAGAAAAATTCGCTGGCAGCGCAAGTTGCGGGATAGTAAGATAAAGCAAGCGACCCAGAGCGGCAAACAGGAGGCAGTTTATGGCGGTGCGACGTTGCGGTTATTGTGGGGCGACGCGCGGAAGCACCAATGCGCGCGGCGATTGGGTGTGTTACGCATGTGGCCAGGTGACCGTAGCGGACTCGAGTCTGGCTGGCGTTACGGCGTCTGGTAGTGAAAGCGGTAATCTTAGGGTGACTTGTCCCCAATGCGGCTCGCCATTTCGTGCCCCAACATCACTGGTGGGCAGAACGGTACGTTGCAAACTGTGTCGAACCGAATTCACCGTTGGTGGGCCGGCTTCTGAAGGGGACTTTGGCGGCGTGAATCCTGCTGCTGGTTTCAGGCAGGGACTGCCGGCCAGTCCATTACCTCCCACCGTAGCTGCGCCCGTGCCCGTTCCTGGCGGAATGGTCCCCCCACCGGTTCCAGTCAAGCGGAGTTTCCACAAGGAAACCGTGCTCATTCTGAGCCTCGGCGGGGTCCTGACTGTGGCAGCGTTGGCAGTGGTTCTCGTAGTGGCCATCGCCTTACGCAGCGCGAGCAGTTCGCGTTCTGAGGCGCGCCTTGACAGCCAGCCGACACCAGCGAACCGCACACCCTCACCGCAGAACACCGAAGAGCCAAGGACGGAACCTGCCACCAAACCGGTGCCAGCACCTCCTCCCAGCCCCAATCCATCGGCGCCGGGTAGTCCACCCGCTCCAGCCAAGCCGGTGGAAGTTGCCCCAGATCAGCTGCCACCTACCAAACCGCCTTCATCTGACTTAGCGCCGAAACCTCCCGAATTGCGGCAATTGTTTGCAGAACTGGCGCCCTCCGTGCCGCTGATATCAGTCAGACTCGATGCGCAGCGGGGTGGGCACGGCACCGGATTCGTCGTGCAGCACCGCGACGATTGGTACGTCGCCACCAACAACCACGTCGTGGAAGTGGCGGCCTCAGGGCTGGAACTGTTTTTCCTGGATGGCAAAGGGAAGCTGCTGTGCCGCGCTGCCTCGCCACGCGTTCGGATCGCCCGCATGTCCAGGGAAGCGGATGTCGCCTTGATTGCCTGCAATGACATCGCAGCGGAGTTGGCGCGGCATAATATCCGGCCTGTACGACTCGCGCCGCGCGATTATCAGCCAGCGGTCGGCGAAAAAGTGTTTGCTATCGGCCACCCGGGAGTAGGTAAGGGGGAAATCTTGCCGCAAACCCTGACTGAAGGAATCGTCAGCGGCGTGGGGCGGCGATTGCAGGAACTCGAACCCATGCGCTTCATCCAAACTACTGCTAGCGTCAACCCGGGCAATAGCGGTGGCCCGCTCTTTGATTTCCAGGGCCAGGTTGTTGGCATCAATACCCTGGTCATCAGGCGGAGTGGCAACCGCGATGTCAATCTAGAAGGATTGAATTTCGCCCTGGAAATTCGCCATCTTCACGATTTGCTCAACAACGCCAATCTCAGCTACAACGAGCGTGAAATTCAAGAGATGTTGCAGCGGCGCCTCCGACCTCCGGCCAAGCCCATCCCCTTGCAACCTGCAGCACGCAAAGTGCTGGAGCGGCAAGTGGTGATTGGCCCGTTTCAACAGCAGCGCTTTACCTTCCAACTGCGCGCTGGGGAAGTATGCGTCCTGGGGGCACAACCCCTGGCCGTAGATGCGGTGGTCCTGACGCTTTACAGCCCGTCCAATCAGCGAGTTGTCCAAGGCGTGCAAACGTTTGACAACGCCCCGCTGGTTTGGGAGGTGCCCGCTAATGGCCAATACACGTTGTGGGTGGCCAATCCCAACTTCGCCCCGGCTGAGGTGCGCCTCGTAGTTGGCGCCGTCCGTTCACCCGACTAAAGCACCCTGCCCTAGAACCCTACCGCCCCGACCTTCTGGAGCACTGAAGGAGCCAGGCTTTGCTCTTCTGGAGGAATTGCTCATGATGTGGAGAAGCCGCTGGATATGGCTGACGGGATTACTGAGCGTTGGGATGCTCAGCGTGCCGGCCACCGCCAGAGCTGCCGATAAGCTCAACATCCTTTTCTGCATTGCCGATGACTGGTCGTATCCACACGCGAGTGTCTATGGCGATCCGGCGGTGCGCACGCCGCATTTC
>BEIM01000129.1 GCA_002898995.1 bacterium HR36 | reverse complement strand
GTAATAGGCCGGCTCTTGGCTCATAGGAGGAATCGGCCATTGCGCGGGATTACTATCAGCCCAAACGCCGAAACTGCCGCTCTAATTCCTGTTTACTCAGAAACAAAGCCGTCGGGCGACCGTGGGGACAATGATGGGCGTCTTGTAAGAGATGGCGATGCTCTAAGAGAAAAGCGATGTCCGCGGGCTGCAAGAGATCCCCAGCCTTGACCGCAGCCCGGCAGGCCATGCGCTTGAGCAAATCATCCAGAAGTTGTTGGGGCTCGGGGAGGCTTTGCACCTCCGCTAGGTATTCCGCAACCAGATGTACGCACTCAGCCGCAGAGCGTTTCCAGCATGCGGGCAGGGCAGTGACTAGCACGGTGTTCCCACCAAACTCGCCGACACTCAGGCCGACATGTTCTAGGGCCGCGCGGTGTTCCAGTAGCAAAGCGGCCTGGGATGGCGTCAGGTCCACCGGCTCGGGGATCAGCAACGTTTGCCGTGTTAGGGTGCCTGCCTGGATGTTGTGGCGAAATTGCTCATACAAGATGCGTTCGTGCAAGGCGTGCTGGTCAACCAGCAACAGACCATCGGGCGTCTCGACGAGGAGATAGGTATTGTGCAGCTGCATGGCGCGCACAGGCGGAGCTGTGCCGAACCACGTCACCTCCGAGTCGTGAGGATGCGAAGTGCTCGGGGATTGCTCTGCCGGCGTTGCGATCGGCGGATCGGAAGGTTGCCGCGGTGCATCGTGCCAAGAGCCGGCTGAAGGCGCGGGTCTGGCCTGTGTGGAAGGAGGAGAACTCCTCTTAAGTCTGTCGGCCTCCGTGGCTGGAGAGGAGCGTGGAGCGGTAGGTGTTGCCCCAATGGGAATTTCGCGGCTTGGGGCAGCCCTTTGACTAAACGCTGGCGGGGATAGTTGCGGCTGGGGCGTACTTGCTGGAATCTCCGAAGCAGGCCTGGGAGGGGGTGCCCAATCCGAACCCAGACCTGGGATCAAAAGTGGTGGGGTAAGTGCAGCACGCTGCAAGGCCTGACGAACACCCACCAAAACCGCTTGATAGATCAGCTGCTGATCTCGGAAACGCACCTCGATCTTGGTCGGGTGGACATTGACGTCCACAGTTTCGGGCGGCACTTCGAGAAAGAGGAATGCCACGGGCTGTCGGCCCACCATCAGATAGCCGCGATACGCTTCCTGCAACGCATGAGCCAAGACGCGGTCGCGGATGTAACGCTGATTGAGATAGAAGTACTGCCAGCGCCCGCTAGGTTTGTCATGTTCGGGGTGTCCGATCCAGCCATGCAAGCGTACCTGATGCGCTGCATATTCCAGGGGAAGCAAATGGTCGGCCAAGTCATCCCCGAGGCAATAGCGAATGCGTTCGCGCTCCTCCCAGGAAGCGGGGATTTCCAGGAGGTCTCGGCCTTCGTGGAGCACGCGAAAATGTACGCCCGTAAAGGGTAAGGCCAGGCGCTGGACGGTTTCGACGATGTGTCCTAACTCGGTGGCGACACTGCGTAGGAACTTGCGTCGCACGGGCGTGTTAAAAAACAGTTGCCGAACCTCGACGCAAGTGCCGGTAGGGCCGGCCCACAGTTCGACGGCACCGACCTGGCCAGCGTGGCAGACCACCTGGGCGCCAACAGGGGCCTCAGCGGTACGCGACTGTACACACACACGGGCTACGCTGCCGATCGCCGCCAGTGCCTCCCCACGAAATCCGAGGCTGCGGATGTGCTGCAAGTCGTCCTCGCCGCTGAGTTTACTGGTGGCGTGTCGGGCAAACAACAAAGGCAGATCGTCGGCGACGATACCGCAGCCATTATCTACCACGCGAATCCGCTCACGCCCGCCCTGTTCCAGTTCTATGGTGATGCGCGTGGCCCCAGCATCGAGAGAGTTTTCGACGAGTTCCTTCACGACGCTGGATGGGCGCTCCACTACTTCGCCGGCGGCAATTTTGCCGGCCAGTTCTGGCGGGAGCAGGCGGACGCGCGGAACTTTCATGGTGTGGAATTGGACCCGGTTTTTTGACCCCGCTTACGCACATTCAAGCCCCAGGCCTTGATCTTGCGGTAGAGTGTGCGTTCGCCGATCCCCAGCATTTTCGCCGCCTCTTCACGGTTCCCGTTGCTCAATTCCAGGGCCTGCTCGATGTAGAAGCGCTCAACCTCTTCCAGCGGCTTACCGATCAAGCTTCCTTCCGCCAATGTGGGACGTATCGGGCCCTGTGCCTGTTGCAGGAGTTCGCCTTCGGGCAAATCATCCACCCCCAAAACTCCATCGCGATCATGCACCACCATACTGTCAATGACGTTGCGCAACTCGCGGACATTTCCCGGCCAATCATACGCGGTTAGTACCCGCCTCACCTCCGCCGCGATCCCGTTCACCTGCTTCCCATGCCGCTGCGCCATCTCCCGCACAAAGTGATGCGCCAACAGCGTGATGTCTTCTCGGCGTTCGCGGAGGGGCGGGAGTTTGATGGTCACCACTTTCAAGCGGTAATACAAATCCTGCCGGAAGGCCCCCTTAGCAACCAGGGCCTCCAAATCGCGGTGGGTCGCCGACAGAATCCGTACATTGACTTTGATCGCTTCGTTCCCGCCGATGCGATACACCTGCCCGTCCTCGATGACGCGCAGCAGTTTGGCCTGCAGCGTCAACGGCATGTCACCGACTTCGTCCAGGAAAAGCGTTCCGCCATTGGCGTATTCGAATTTCCCCTTCCGCAGCCGTTCGGCGCCGGTAAACGCACCTGGTTCGTGGCCAAACAACTCGTCTTCCAGCAGGTTTTCGTTCAGCGCCGTGCAATTCAGAGGGACGAAAGGTTTGTTTTTGCGTGGACTGTTGTTGTGAATCGCTTTGGCGACCAACTCTTTGCCAGTTCCGGTCTCGCCCGTGATCAGCACAGTTGCGTTGGTGGGGGCGATTTGCTTAAGTTTTTCAATGACGGCGTGTATGGCGGGGCTGTTGCCGACAATGCCTTCGAAACCGAATTTTTCATCGAGCCGACGTTGCAACTCCAAGTTCGTGCGTGCCAGACGCTGACGCTGCGCCACACGATCCACGACCGCCCGCAACTCGTTGATGTCCACCGGCTTGGTCAGGTACGTCGCCGCTCCTTGTTGCATCGCCGCCACTGCCGTCTTGATGTCGCCATGCCCCGTAATCAGTACCACTTCGGCCTCGGGCAACTCCGCCTTGGCCTTGCGCAACACCATCAGGCCGTCTATCGGCTCCATCTTCAGGTCGGTAATGATGACGTCATAATTCTCCTTCTCAATTTTTTCGATACCTTCGGCGCCGCTGGTAGCCACCTCGCAATCATACCCGATGCGGGCCAGGCTCTCGGCTACCGCCTGGGCATGCGACTCCTGATCGTCAATGACCAGCACTCGTATCTCGTCCATGGCTCGATTCAAACTTCCTGCAATAATGGCCGTGGAACCAATCTCTCATGTATTTTATGTTTTTCCTCACAAAGCTGGGGTAGAGCATGTGCCCCCACCGGAATCAGCCAGGTGCAGCGAAGGCTCGGAGCGACCCTTGGGCCTGGCATTCCTTTGCGTGATGAGCCGAACGGGGGGGCGGCAGCCTGAGTAGCGCGAATTCCGTCTTGCCCAAAACGGGGGCTTGGGCTACGCTGCCCATTACTCGCCAGTGCTAGCGGTACTCCTAGGATAGCGTGGTGTATAATTCAAAGGCGGGAGGCTTGTCGGGCGGAAACACGCCGAAAAAAGCGGCGAGGTCGCTACCCATGTTTCGCCCCAACTCAGGCAGCGTGGTCGGAAGGGAAGAGAGAGTCGGCTATGGCATTTGTCTTGCGGATTGGACAGAAGACTGAGATCGGCAATTACCGGGAGAACAACGAAGATAACGTCGCCGTGCAGGCGTTGAGCACCGACGGTCGCTGTGAGGTGCTGGCGTGTTTGGTGGCCGATGGCATGGGTGGGCAGCTGGCGGGTGAGGAAGCCAGCAAAATGGCCAATGAAGAGATTTGGCGCTACTTGCAAGAGCATTACCGGGAGGTTGGAAGTTTCGAGCAAGTGAGGCAGTTGATTCGCCAAGCGACGTTGCGGGCCAACGAAAGGATTATGCAGAAAGGCCAGTTTGATCGCGATTACACTAATATGGGAACGACGATTGTCCTTGCAGTCTGGCTGCCGCAGGTCCGCGACGATTGCCTGTACATCAGCTGGCTCGGTGACAGTCGGGCCTATCCGATTCGCGAGAAGAAGATCGAACAACTGACTGTGGATCATTCCATCGCGCAGGCTCTGGTGGAAGCAGGGGTAATTTCGCAAGAAGAGGCCCGCGTGCACCGCTTCCGCAACCGGTTATGGAAATATCTGGGCACTTCGGAAGTGGGCGAAGGGCCAGACGTCAAGCCCGTCTATCTGCGTCCGGGCGACCGCTTCCTGTTATGCACCGACGGTCTCACCGGGGTAGTCGAGGACAATAAGCTGTACGAGATGGTCATCGCGGCCCAAGACCCGCAAAGCTGTGCGAGCGACTTGGTCAAATTAGCGTTGGACTGCGACAGCAAGGACAACGTTTCCTGTGTAACCATCTTTGTGGAAGAAGGCGACGAACCGAGGGCAGAAATTGCCCCGCCGGCGTGACCGCAGCCGGTACTCAATTACCTCCTGCAGTTATGCCGATAGGACTTGGTTCTGGGGCGTAGCCTGTAGAGCATAAGAAGCTCGGCTATTCACCAGCGGGAATCGGTCTGTTGCAACAGGAGATCATCGAGGCGGTGGAGCACGTTTTCCCAGTCAGGCGCGGGTTGCAGTAGGATCGATTTGGTGAAGCAGCGAACCAGTTGTCGTAGCGGTTCCTCAGGGAGATAATCCACGGGGCTGGTGCCATCAACTCGAGCAAGCATGCAGGCAGCACAATGCAGCCGCGACCAGTGTTCATGTTCTGGCGAGCAAGTGCGCGGTGCGGTGGCGCGATAGCTGGCCCAGAAACGTTGGGTTAATTCGAAAACCTGCTGTCTCCACACCGTACCGGGCAAGGGGCTGGTGGCCAGATCGGGGCCTGCGCTTGGATTGGAAACGGGGAGTTGCCAAGCAGATGTTCGCGGCCAGGTCAGGCGGATGGCTTTCAGGAGCAAGTGGCTCAGGAAAAAGCCGACATCCATCGCCGGGTCGCCGAAACAAACGGTCTCGTAGTCCACGAGGGTGAACAAGCCGTCTGGACGTTCGGGCCAGATGAGGAGATTCTTGGGGCTGAAATCACCGTGGCAGATCGCTTCGCTGCAATGATCGAGCCGTTGCACCAGCGTTTCCACCACCGGAGCTATGTCAGGATGCCTCTGCATGATTCGCAGATAAAACGGGTCGGTGCGCAGCTGCCAAAAAACCTGGCGCTCCGCGAATTCCTGCTGGAATTGAGGATGGTGCTGGGTTTGTTCATGGACTTGGCCGAGCAACTGCCCGGCAAAGGTAGCCACCTGCGCTTGGATTTGCCCTGAAAGCAACTCCGCTTTCCAGACCCTGGCTTGCGGCGGCGCGTGCTCCATCAGGAAACAATAATGGTCGCGGTCCACGTGCAAAACTCGCGGCACCACGCCGCTCGGCAGGCAAGGAGCCAGCGCCTGCATGGCGTGAGCTTCGCGGAAGATTCGTGCCGGGTCGCTGCGCCAAAGCTCTTTGGTACGGAGTTGCGGGCGGGATTGTTTCAGCACATACCAGCCCCGAGTTGTAACAATGCGCAGCACCAGGTTTGAGACGCCCCAACCCAGCGGTTGGATGGCGACAATCTCCTCGCGGGGTATTCCTATTTGCCCCAGGTATTCACGAGCATTGTCTGGAGTGATTTCCCACATAGCCCGCCGCCGTTGCTGCGGTCGCTCCTGAAGGGTGAGGGCGCTGCTGGCACCCGGGGAGTGTGGGCTATTCTACTAGCAGCTGACGGGCCTGACGGATACTCTGATCCCGCGGTGCAGCTGCGAGGCCTTGCGAGCCGAGCGCAACAGTGCCGGGCACCACGAATACGCGAATCGCACGTCCAACAGGAACGCCTGGCGCCGCGGGCAGAACGCTAGTTGCCGGCGGAGGTCACGAAACACGGAAGGTGGCGCTCGTGAGTGGCGTCCGCATAACCCAAACAGGGCAAGACATCCCTCCTGCCCATCCGCACGACAGGAGCGGGGGTTGGCCTTGGTTGTTGACCTGGGGCCGCAGCCGTCTCGCGGTGTGGTCTAAGGCGTGGCAGCAAACGTGGCGGCAAACCGTCCTGTCTCGGCCCGTCGTTCTGGTGGCAGGGTGCTTTACTGTCGGGGTCTTACTGGCTCGCTGGGAGATACTGAACGCCCGCTGGGGTTGCATTATACTGCTGATCGCGCTGGTAATGACAGTCGCTGCGCAGCGAGCTGGGTCTGCTGCAGGAAAAATGGTGGCGCTGCTGGGTTGGTGCATGGCGGGAGGGGCGGTGTGGTACTGGGCGCGGACTGCACCTGCCGCCGACGACATTCGCCACGATGCACCCATCGAAGGACGCTGGATATGGGTACGGCTGCGTATCCTGGAAACCCACGAAGTATTGGGCGAAAATGAGCCGCTTCGCTCGTGGCAAACCGGTCCACACACCACAGCTCTGGCACGAGCGGAGGCAGTGCTCCATGACGGGAATTGGCAAGCGCGCTCTGGGATAATCCGAGTGAGTTTCGGCCAACGAGTGCAGGACTTGGCCGTTGGCGATCGTCTGGAAATCTTCGGCGAATTGACTCCCCTCTTGCCACCGGGCAATCCCGGCGAGGACGCGGCTGGTTTTTCGGATTATGCCCGGGGCATTGCGGCACGCTTGCATGTTCGGGGCACGGGAGCGAATCAGCGGCTGCTGGAGCGGGCATCCTGGTATGGTGTGATGGCGCAGCTCGCCCGCATGCAGGCTTATCTGGAACGGCAACTGGAGCAAAGGTTACCCGCAGACGTTCGTGGGGTCGCCCGGGCTTTGCTCTTGGGCGAATTCCGCCAGGTCGAGCCACGGCGTTTATGGCGGTATCAACACACTGGGGTAATTCACCTGCTGGCCATTTCCGGGCAGCACCTGGTCATCCTCTGCGGCTTCTTGCTCTGGGTGGCCCGGTTGTGGGGGTGGACAGGACGACGCCTGGCGTGGTGGCTGATAGCGTTGGTGTGGTGGTATGCATTGCTGACGGGTGCCCGGCCGGCCACCGTGCGTGCCGCAGTCATGGTCACTACTTGGTGCCTGGCGCTACGCTGGGCCAGACCCGTGGAAGCGATCAATTCGTTGGCCCTGGCCTGGCTGGTCATCGGCATCTGGAATCCCCGCGACTGGTTTGATTTGGGATGTCAATTGTCGTTTTTGTCATCTTTGGTGCTCTATGCGGTGGCGCCGACCCTCGACGTCTGGGCCAGCTGGCTGCACCGCGATCCCTTGGCACGGTTAGAACGTCCTGGGCTACGCACAATCGTTACAGACCTGATCATATCGTGGCTGCGGATGAGCCTAGCCATTGGCACGGTAATCTGGCTGGTGCTGGCGCCTTGCCTGGCCGCGCGCGTTCATGTGCTGGCTTTCTCCAGCATCTGGCTCACGCCAGTGTTAGTGCCCGTGGTTTCTGTAGCACTGGTGAGCGGAATGGTGCTGCTGATGGCGCCGCTGCTGCCGGGACTGGATATGCTGGCTGCCTTCGTGGTTACCTGGACTTTGCGAGTCACGGAAGCCATCCTGACATTGGCGGAAGATTTGCCCCTGGCCTACCTATACACTCCGGGGCCAGCTGCATGGTGGTTGGCGGGGTTTTATGGACTAGTCCTGGCCTGGCTAGTGCTGCCGGGCTGGCTTCCCTGTTGGCGGGGGGTTTGGAGCACGGTAATGGCTTGGGGATTTTTGGGATGGCTGGCATCGTTCATTTCCGACCCGGCCCCGTCTTTACGCCTGGCTTTCCTCGACGTTGGCCACGGCTGCTGTGTGGTTGCTGAGTGTCCGGATGGCAGCGTTTGGCTGTATGATGCCGGTTCGCTTCAAGGGCCGGAGGTAGCAGAGCGGATCATCGCCCCGTATTTGTGGAGCCGGGGTCATCGGAAGCTCGACGCCATAATTTTATCACACGGCGACCTAGACCATTACAACGGCTTGCCCCGGTTAGCGGAGCAATTTCGCGTGGGCACGGTTTACGTGAATCCAAGCTTCTGGGAAAAAGGAGAGCCGACCACGCAGCTAGTGCGTGCGACTCTGGAGCGCTACCGCATCCCCGTGGAGGTGCTTGATAGCAGTGTCAACGCCTTGACACTGACGGCAGCCCCGGCGCGACAAGGAGCGGTAGAACGTCGGGCGGCGACTGACGCAGCAGTTGACGGCAGGGCACACTCCCACCAACGGGCTGCTGACTTCGTTGTCACCCTGGCGGTATTGCACCCGCCCAAGGTGGGGCCTAGCGGCCCGGAAAACGCCCGCAGCCTGGTGCTGCTCGTGTGCTATCGGAACCGGCAAATTTTACTGACGGGCGACCTCGAGGAGCCTGGACTAAGCCAGGTCTTGTCTCGGTTACCTCGCCCCGTAGACATCTTATGGGCACCGCATCA
>BEIM01000128.1 GCA_002898995.1 bacterium HR36 | reverse complement strand
GCCAGTTTGATTTCTCCCTACGTATTGCCACTTCCCAGGCCCCATGTTTCTTCGCTTCGGACAATGATTTCGTCAATATTCACAACACCTACGTCGCTGGCGATGTCATCATCAATACGGGCAAGGGCGCGGACTTCGTACGGCTTCGCTTCAACTTCTTCGGCGCCCAAACATTTGTCCATCTTGGCGAGGATAACGACTCGCTCGAGTTTGTGGCCAATGATTTTGAGCTGGGTATGGTCGCTGACGGCGGCCTGGGGCTCGACACCTTCGTCGACCTCGGCTCCAACACCGGCCTCGTCCAGCTCGAAAGCTTCCCCTAATCACTAGTCTATCACCCAAACCTAAGGCGGCGGGCGTCAGCCCGCCGTGGATCGAGCGTCAGCCCGCCAAACAGGCATGGTGCTCGTCGCTCGCTCGTGGGCGAACAACACACAAAACATCCTTTGCTGCGACCCCTGAATCTCCCCCAAGCCACCAGCTCCCGGACCCGTCATCACGAAGCACCGGCGTCCGGGATGGTGATAGCAACCGTGGACTTGGAGTGCGCGGACCCGATTTGGTCCTGGGCTAAGTGCAGCGTGCGGTGCGCTGCCACCAAATCGGTTAGTCCCCGCTCGCTAATTGGAGGTCTGAGGACCATGCGTAGTCAGCGTACCCTGCTCCGCGTCGAAGCTCTCGAAGCTCGCACCACGCCCAACGTCGGAGGTTTGCCTGGAGGCACTGGTAACGTGCAAGCCTACCTCTCCGGTGGCAACCTCTACATTATTGGCGACGCAGGCAACAACAGCCTCGCACTCTGGAACGTTACGCCCAACGCCATCCGCATCCAGGGGAGTGGCACGACCATTAACGGGTCCAGTACCGCCCAGGTCTTCGCGCTGGGCGCTGGCAAATCCGTGTTCATCGACCTCCGTGATGGCAACGATACCATCGTGCTGGGCGACAACACCGTCGACTCAAACACCCGGAGTCTCTCGATCCTCGGCAACCTCCGGATTGACCTTGGCGACGGCGACAACACTGTCGGTCTGGAGAACCTTTTCGTCAAAGGCACGACAACGATTCGCGCTGGCGCCGGCGCCGATACGGTGGACATTGACACCACGCTCGGCCAGCCTACGTTCCTCAAAGGCAACGTAACCGCTACCCTGGGCGACGGGACTAACGCAGTTACCGGTTCGACCTTCGGTGTCGGCGGCAACGTCAGCATCACCACCGGCGCCGACCCTGACACGATCCAATTGACTAACGCGACTATCGCTAAGAACTTACTCATTGCCGCCAACGACGGTAACAACCTGATTACGATCACCGACAGCGACGTAGATGGTAACATCACCCGTATTAGCACAGGCGATGACGATGATACCATCACGCTCGACAGCAGTGATTTCAAGCGGCTGTTCATCTTGGCAGGCGATGGTAATGATGGCGTGGATGTCGGCGTTGCTGGTGGCGGCGTCACTGCGGTCAGCTTGAATGTAACCACAGGTGCTGGCGATGACGTCGTTGGCATTACCGACAGCGACTTCACGCTCGCCTCCTCCGTCAGCACCGGCGATGGTGATGATCAAGTCACCGTAAGTGGCTCCGACTTCCTCGGTGGCTTGACAGCCGATGGCGGCGCTGAAACTACTAACGATACCTTCAACGGCCTGGATCCCACTTTCGGCAATACCGGCTTGTTCACGGTGGTGAACTTCGAGATCGTCACCTAACGCCTAAGCCGATCGCAGAATCGCTCGCGCTGGTCGGCTCGTGTCGCTATAGCAAACCGGGGTGCCCTGCCCTCCCCATCCGGGAGGCAGGCCCCCAACTGCCCACTTCCGCCGGCCTCACAAGCCGGGTGCCCTGCCCTCCCCATCCGGGAGGCAGGCCCCCTCCTCTTGCGTGCCAACACCGCAGCAACCAAGCGACACCATTCGTACCCCCATGAGCGGGGGGCGTCAGCCAAGAGCGGGGGGCGTAAGCCCCCCGTGGATCGGGCTTTAGCCCGGCCTGTGTAGCAAACGCGCTGCCGGTTAGCATCCCACCACATCCGCGGACTTTCGTCGTACAACCAAGAGCGGGGGGCGTCAGCCCCCCGTGGATGTTTCACTTGCGTTCGCGACTCCGCAATACACAACAATAACCGGCGACCGCACACACCCGACCGGCAAACGCCTTCGTATTGGCGCTCGCACCAACGCCACAGGAGGGGCTTACGCGCCCCGCTCCTTGTGCTTGTGTGTATTTTCAGTGTATGTGCCCAACGCCATAACAACGCCGGCGAGCGCCAGTGCTACACAGGCGGAAGCCGTTACGGCGGTGCCTGAATTCACGTCTGCTCAAATACAGGTGCGGCGTACGTGCGTGGGAACGCTGCTCCGCCTCGCAAAGACGCTCTCGCCGCTCGTGGGCGGATTAGTCGTCGTGTTTTTCCTTACCCCGCTGCGACTTGCCTTTGTTGTCGTCGTCATCGCCGCGTTTTGTCTTCGGGCGATCCTTGCCCTCCCCTTTTCGGCCTTTGCCCCGGCCCTTGTCATCGTCATCGTCGTCATCATCCTTTTTCGGCTTACCCGGGCGTTTGCCATCATCGTCATCGTCTTTCTTGGCTTTGCCCTTGCCAAGCTCCGCTTCTAGCCGTTTGCGAAGTTCTGGAGACAGACGATTCAAATCCACTTGCACCAGATGGGGCTTTTTATCGCCAGATTTGTCCGCTTTGCCCTCGGCTTTCGGCTTGCTCTCGGGCTTTTTCTCCGCGGCGGCCTTGGGTTTACCTTCGGCTCTTTTTTCCGAGGGCTGTTCGGCATACTGGAGTAATTGCTTTAAAAGGCCGGGGGGCAGTTTACTGGCATCTATTTGGATGATAATCTGGCCGGCCTTCGGCTTATCGGCCGACTTCTTGTCGTCAGCCCAAGCGCCGCTGCACAGACTCACACATGCAAGCAGTCCCAGCACCCATCCGAGACCGTTTGTGCGAAGCATAGTTCTACCTCCTGAAGGATTGCGGGCGACGGAGCCAGAGAAAATGACTCCGCGTCCGGGCAAAGGGCGATTAGGTTTTCTTCTGGTCTGGATTTTTCGGAGGTGGTTTGAGCTTGACCAAGAGAATTTGCTGATCTTTGGGCGACAGTTCGAGTTCGACCCACGCGCCGCGGGTCAGCACCGTCATGTCCGCGGGCTTTCCCTTGTGCCAGACCCGAGCCCATTGCCCGAAACGATAGGTTTGGGTCTGGGGATGGCGTTGCTGCAACCGCTGAATGGTCAACGTGCCCTGCTGCCAATCCACATCACTCACCACGCCCTCCACCTTGTGCGTATCATCCTCGTCTTCTTCCTCGGGCTTCTCGCGTGGCCGGTCTTTCGATTTCGGACCGTTGGGCTTTTTCGCTATCGGCGACTCTGGTCTCGCCTTCTTGACACTGGGCGGTTTTTCACTGGGCATAACGGGAAGAGGCTCGGGGCTGGCGGGAGGTTGCCAGGATTCATCTGGCTGCGCCATCGTGCTGGCAGCGGCGTGAGGAGGCAATTCCCGCTGAGCGAAGCCGTTATCAGGCGCTTGCGGTTGGCACGCCAAAGAAGGCGCTGGGTTGGCTTCGTGGCGGGCCAGTTGCGACTTATCCTCACCAAGCCAGGCGCTAGCGACTGACCAGGCCAGCACCGTAGCCACTATACCAGTGCTTGCTCCCAGCAAGACACCGAGTGGGCCACCAGCCAGACTCCGCAGCACAGCGTTGACCAGCACCGCTACTTTTGCGGATACGGTCTCGGCGAGGGCTTGGCCGGCCTGGAGCTGCGCCGCCGCACGCACCGTGTGGAACATGGTCGGATAAGGAGCAGCGGTGGCGCTTTGTCCCAGTAACGCAGCGACACTCGCCCCGCTCAGCACCAGGCCACGTTTGGCAAGTCGGCGGCTCAGCATTTTCCGAGCGCGGGCCAGCCAGCCCGCTACTGTTCCTTCAGGAACACGCAACTGGCGTGCTGCCTCCTTGCGGGTTTGGCCTTCCAGATCACATAGCACTACCACCGTGCGAAACTTTGACGGCAGATGGGCCAGTTCCTCGTAGAGGGCATCTACCAGGTCGTCAGTGGTTTCAGGGCTTCGGCCCGCTCCAGACACAGAGGGCTGAGCTGATTCTTGGGCTTTGCGTTTAGCCGCCATGTGTCGCGCCTTGTGTGCCGTATGTCGAGCCACGCCATAAAGCCAGTTCGCCAGCATCTCCGGAGGCTGCACTTCCGCAGCGCGACGTGCCAGCACCAGGAACGTGGCCTGGAAGGCATCTTCGGCATCGTGATAATGCCGCAGCAAGCGATAGCAAACATTCCAGACCATCGGCCCGTGTCTGCGCACCAGCGTGGCAAACGCTAATTCGCTGCCGTGCTGCACATATTCGGCCAAAAGCTCGCCGTCGCTGCGCGCCATCCATTCGGGCAAGGCCGAGCCTTGCAGAAGTAAGTACGGCAGCATTCCCGTTCCACCGCTTGGGGCCATCCTGCTCGCCTCCCGAGACGTCGCTTCAGGCTCCCCAGTTATATTTCCCGCTCACGCCGATTCTGGATACACTATCTTCGGTGGCGTGCCCGACTGCCGCAAAAAATCTCGCAAAACCAAGCGCTGCGACCCCTTGCCGCGCTTGGCCAACGTCCGTACCACCTCACTGTTAGGGTAAGCGCAGGAAATCCGGCCCCTGCACCCGGCTCGACCAAGTCCCCTCCGGCAACAGGAAGATTGCTTCCGGTAACGTCGAGGCCCGGGCGTAATAGTAGCGCTTTTCCTTCAGGCCAGGGTATTCCTCCACCCGCGGCTCCCAAACGCTACCAAGGATCAGTTGGTTGCTTACCTTTTTGTCGGGACCGTACACCTCGATAATAAACAGCGGCGGCGATTTACTATCTTGGGAATCCAATCTATATTCCGACGGTATCTTTCCGCTATACTGCAAGAACCGTTCCGTGCTCAGCAAGGCTGTGTTACCGGTAGCGGTTTTCCAGCCGAGGCTTGCTAATAGCGACTCCAGTTTGGCCACGTCTAGCTTGAAATCTTCTTTTTTCTGCTCCTGGCCGTTCACAGTATAGCTGGCTATCTGCCAGCGCTTCGGTTCCCCTTCTTTTTCGGCCCGGCGAACCAGATGCAGCACCACTTGCTCGGGCTTATTGTCCTTAGTCACTCGATTCCATCGTCCATACACCTCCTGCGCTTCGCTATTTGTGCTTTCGAATATCCTGCCGCCTCGAGGCTCAATATCTAATTCACGCACCACTTCGCGCTTGAGCAGAAATACGAATTTATTAGCTTCGGGAACATCGGCCGTGGGTGGCTTATATTGAAGGTGAGCATAGTACTGGCCTCTTTCCGGCCCCTCTTTTTCAATGACCCGGCTGATGCTATAGACCAATTCATTCGGGGTGGTTTGGTCTTTCGGCTTTTCCCACACCCGAATACGCAGCCAGGCCTTATCCCCCAGTTGATAGGTATTAGCTACTTCCTGGTCGCTGGCTTCGTCGGTTACGAGCTTATCTGCTTGCATCGTTTTCAGGACATTTAGCAATGCCTCTATATTAGCGGCAGGGGCTTCAAACGGTTTCCTGATTCTCCAGGTATTGCCTTCTTTTTCTATAAGGAGTGTCGTGCCGCTGCGGCTGAACTCCAGGCGATTTACATAGTCCGAGACAAAACTTTTGAGGCTGCGTTCGCGGAAGTAATAATAACCGCCCGCCAATCGTTCACCCCAATTGAATGCCCCGATAACCCCGCTCACATTCTCCGCCGGGTCCGGCACAGCGAGAATCTGAGGCGGTTGATCACCGACCTTGCGTTCGACATAGGTGACGCGGCGCTTTTCATCATGTTTGCCTACGCGCAATGTAATAAGAGGCTTAGTTTCGTCGCGGAGTTTCGGTTCGCCCTCACCTTCTGGCTTGCCTTCTTTATCCCGGACCACGCCTTCTGTCCAGATACGCATTATGCATACTTCTTTGCCGGCATCAAGGCCGAGGTCTATCGGATCCTCACCAAACCAGGCCCGCTGTTTTGCACCATCATCTAAAAACGCAGTGGTGTCGCGCAACTCCAGATTATTCAGGCCCTCTACGAGCTGAGCTACTACCTGCGGATGCGTTGCCAGCTTCGAACGCTTGTCCGTGTAAAGGAACCATTCCACGGGAGTCGTGCTGGCTTTATCGCCAGGTTTCTGCTCTTCTTTGGGCAATTGCCAGCGGCGTAAGCGCACTTGCTTGACCGGCTGCCCAGGATAATCGAGATTAATGGCATCCACTTTCTTGACGTCATAGCGCACGATATGGCGGTCGCGATATTCCTCTAACTTGGCAGGCACCAGGTCCCGAATCTCCTTGCCAGAAATGCGGACGGCATAACTTTCCGTATCTAGTTTCGCGTAGTAGCGAAGGTCCTCAGCTTGCTCATGTTCGCGTGCACGCCAAGCTCCCAGACCGCCGAGAACATTGCCGCAACCTAAGTCCGCGAGGAACAACGCAGCGCAGCGGTGAAACACGGCGGCGCTTGCCGCATAATCTATATCGCCAACGAGAAGCTGGTGCCTGGTCGTTTCCGCTTTTTCGTCGCTGCCTTTCTTTTCCAGGGTTAGGATATAATTAGCGCGGTCGGCCTTAAGGCCCAGCTGCGCCAGCTTTTCTTCGGTAACGTCGTCGAGATAACCATTTTCCTCAACGACCTTGATCCGCGCTAGGGCATCGGCTAAATCTTTGGCTTTGCTTTCCAGGGCGTACCCCAGCGGCGGACTGAGTAAGAGCCAACCATAGGTAGCATCGTTCTTGAGTTCCACCTTGCGATTGGGGGCCTGCACACTAACCGCCATCAATCGTTCGCCAAAGCTCACCCCCGGCAGCAAGTCCTTGGCGCGGAAGGTTTCCAGCTTAGCGAAAACGCGCTGGAGGCGACTCTTGGAGACCGCCAAGGGCCGGGTGTGAAAGGTACTATTCACATAAAGGACGGGTGATTCTCCCGGACTTTCCTTGCCAATGCGCACCTGGACAGGCTCTTTTTCCTTTTCAGCATAAAGGGTAACGACGACCCGCGGCTGATCCAGGCCCAGGGTTTCCGGATCGCGCGGCACGGGAATGGTATGGTCCGCTTCCGTTCCCGTGATATCAAACACGAGGGAATCCACGCGGTTATGGTCAGTCTTATACTCCGCGGGTTTGACAATGCGCCACTTGCCTTCCTTTTTTGCAAACTCCAGCGTCTCTTTCGAGCCGGAATCAGTGGTGCGTTCAAGGATGAGGCGATTGATATCGCTGGACTTATCCCGCCAGGCCCCCAGCAGCCAGCGTTCGCGTTGCACCCGTTGCTCGGTAGTTGGCACGTTCCACCACTGCAAAAGCAGGAAAAGTGCCACCACCAGGCAGAAGAGCCCAAAGAGGATCCAGGTCGTTCTCAGGTTCATAGCTAGAACTCACCTCCGGAATGCAGGTGGCTACTTAGCTTGGGCAAGCCCTAGTACTCATGTTTTCTAATGGCGGCGGACGAGATAGACCCCGACGCCACCGACGATCACCAAGCCAAATACGAACAGCGATTGCAGGAGGTAATGGGTCATGCTATAGGTGTGGAAATTTGAGCCTGGTTCGAAAATCTTGCGTTGGCGTGGCGGAATACCGACGTCCATAAGCTCCGTACGTTGACGGAGCCAGGCTAGGGAAGAAAGGATCAGGTTGAAGTATGTGTCATTCACACCCGCAGCTCTGGCGAGGGTGGCCGTACCGAAGACGACGAGTCGCGGAGTTCCTTCGCCGCTGACGCCCGCATGAAACGGATCGCGCGGCACACGCGACGACCGTTCCCGCACGGTTACTGCTATAGAGTGGGGCGGGGCCTTGATCCGCCGCTTGAAGACCTCAGGCTCGAGCTGGAGTATTCTTTGCCAGTGTTCCGCGGGGTCGGGGCTCAGCAATTTTTCCTCTAAGGTGTAGATAGGAAATCTCGTTTGCAGCAACGGATTGACGACATAATCCGAACCGCTGGCTGGTTCTATAGAGCGACACGACTGTGCTAAGAAAGGAAATGCTAACAGGTCACTAGAAAGCCCCGCTCGCCACTGTTGGTCTGCTTGCTCGCTAATCCGCACAAATAGGCTTAAGTAAGGGTCCTCACGCACGAGAATCGTGCCGCTGCTAGGAACCGCCAGAAGCAAGTCTTTTCTCGCCTCAACCCCATATCGTTTCAAGAAGTCGGCCAGCGGACAAGGAGCTGGCTCGTCGTTCCTCGTAATCCAGGCACCGCTGAAAACGATGAGTCGGCCTTTTCCCCGGCGAGTTTGCTGCACTAAGAACCAATCGAAAGCTGCAGGGGGGAACAAGTGTACCGGCCCTTGCAACAGAGCTTGCGCTAATCCTAAAGCTTCGGGGAATCCGTGAGGGACTAAGTTATCCATATACAGCTGAAGGATCTCTACGTAGCCCGGCGGTAGAGCCAACGGATCAGCTACTATAAATAGCTCCGCCTCCAGAATAGCCTGATAGACATCATTGGCAATTCCCCCGGTAGCATCGCGTTTAGTCAAATCTATCTCTTTGACCTGATACCCCTG
>BEIM01000127.1 GCA_002898995.1 bacterium HR36 | reverse complement strand
CCCAAATGGAGCTGTATCGCAAATATGGCGTCAATCCGTTCAGCGGCTGCCTGATCGTGCTGCTGCAGATGCCCGTTTTTCTCGGACTGTATTATGCGCTGTACGAAAGCGTGCACCTACGATTGGCGGGCTTTTTGTGGATGAAAAACTTGGCGGCACCAGATATGTTGCTCTACTGGGGCAACTGGCCAGTTATTAGTCAGTTAGCCTATCTGCTGCATCTGGGGCCTTACCTGCATCTGCTGCCCATTATCAGCATCGTGCTCATGATTTGGCAGCAGAAAATGTTCATGCCACCGAACCTCGACGAACAGCAACAGATGCAGATGCGCATGATGAACGTAATGATGGTGTTTATGGGCTACTTGTTCTACTGGGTGGCATCGGGACTGTGTTTGTACTTCATCATGAGCAGCGTCTGGGGATTGGTGGAACGCAAACTCTTGCCCCGCACGTTGGCGCAGATAGAAACGGAAGCACCTGCCGTGGCTAAGGAACGCCGAAAGCCTGGCAAAACTCGCCCGAGCACAGATGGGAAAAGCACTGCGTGGCGGAGAATCGCCAGTCGCCTCAAGGAATGGTGGCAGGTTCTTTTGAAGGCGGCGGAAAAACGCCAGTGATTTTCCAACAGTGCCTGCGAGGAATTCCGAGCGGAACGACGGGCAATGATCGCGCTGCTTTTCCCGTGTCTCGCCCGCTTTTGGGGTGAGTATGATCGCTTAGTGGGCTTAGCGGTGAACCAACGAAGTGTCATCGAGGAGGCTGACCATGTCGGGGATCCGGAAGTTGTCAGGGCCACAGGCTAGTTTGGGTCTGCGTGGGCAGTGGGCTGTGCGTGTGGCCGCAATGATCGTGGCAATCGCTGGCTTGTTCGCAGGGCTCAACGGCGAAGCGAGGCAGAGAGCGCGGCTCGAGCAAATCGGCCGCCCGCGCGTCGAAGTAACTGCGGAGGGCCGATTGCAGATCACCCTGCAATTCCAAGTGTTGGATGCTGAAGGCCGACCCGTGCGGCAATTGCCTGCAACCCACGGCGCGATTTACGAGGATGGCCAGAAAGTCCGCGAATTTGAGGCGCAGAAGCTGGTGGGGCAGGAGCGCGAAGTCATGCTGGTGCTGGACACCAGCGGCAGCATGGTGGGCACGCCCGAGCGCCCCCTCGATCGGCTCGACAAAGCAAAGGAAGCGGCCCAGCAGTTCCTGCAGCAACTGGATCCCCGTACCCCTTGCGGACTAGTGTTGTTCCATCACGAGCCTTATCGCACGCTTCCCCTGCAGGTGCAGGATCGCGGTGCTTTACAAAGCGTTATCCTCCACGCTCAAGGGGCTGGCGGTACGGCCTATTTCGACGCGGCCATGGAAGTCATGCAGCAATTCTCCTCCAGCGGCGACAAGGCCCGGGCCTTGGTAATGCTCACCGACGGTCGCGATGTCAACAGTCGCACCACTCTGTCCCAGGTAATTGCCGAAGCGCAAACGCGGCGAGTCAATATTTACACCATCGGTCTGGGCAAGCCTGGGGCCAATCTTTATGTGCGTTCGCTCTTGATTCTGGACCGCAGCGGCAGCATGAAAGACGGCAACAAGATTCAATATCTTCGTCAGGCGGCGTCGCGGTATGTCGAACTCCTGCCCGCAGACCATGCGGATTGTTCGTTACTGCCCTTTGATCACATCTTTGACGACCCAACCAATCCTTCTTCCGATAAGCACGGGCTGCAGGAACAAATCCGCGAATTGCAGCCACGGGGTGGCAATCATTTGTACGATGCCACGTTGGCCGGCCTTCGGTGGCTGGCACGTCCTTCCCTGGCCACCGCCTCGGGAGAAAGGCAACGCCTACGCGAATGTCGCCGGGTGATTATCCTGCTGACTGATGGAATAAACGAGGGTGGCCAGGTGCAAAAGGAACAGGAGTTCTTCGCCCAACTGGCAAAGCTGCATGCCCAGGCACAAATCCCGATCTTCGTCATCGGTTTGGGCGATCCGCGGCGGCGTGAAATTGATGAGAGAGTCTTGCGACAGATTGCGCAAATCACGGGCGGGCGATATTACGGCGTCTCCGATCCGAAGCATTTGCAGGCGGTCTTCGAGCAGCTTTCCATTGATATCCACGACGAGGGCATTGATGAAGCGGCACTGCGTGAGCTGGCCGAAAAAACGGGGGGCCGATATTTTCACGCGGCCGAAGCGGGGCAGCTGGCCCAGGAGTTCAGCCGGGCATTGCAACAGATTGAGACCACGTTCACGGTGACCTATCTCAGTCCGCGGCGGCGTCAGGACGGCACGCCCAGTCGCATCGAGATCCGTTTGGGCGAATTGCAGGCCCAGGCAAGCTATCGCACGCACGGCGTGATTACGCCGGCGGCGGACATGCGCGTCTTTTTTGTCCTGTTGGCGCTCCTGGCCGCATTGGCTGCCGCACCGATGTTATGGCGTCGTCGGGCGTAATTTCTACCCGTCCGACTGGATGACCTCGAGACGACGATCCCAGGTGGCCTGGGGGACCAGCTGGAGTTCTGCTTTGCAGGTTTGCGGTGAATGGAGTGGATTGTGCGCTGGTGGTGTCGAGATTCGCCTTGACGCAGTTGGTGGGGCTGGGTACAAGGGGGAGCAAGTTGGAACCGCTGCGGGCCAGAAGTGTCCGTGTGCGGCATCATTTCGCCCAGCGCAATGCAGGTAACGGCACCGCCCCTGGAATCCGGGAGGTCGGGTGGCCTGCCTGCT
The DNA here is from genome assembly GCA_002898995.1 of bacterium HR36. Lineage (GTDB taxonomy): Bacteria > Planctomycetota > Planctomycetia > Gemmatales > HRBIN36 > HRBIN36. The sequence goes on along the minus strand of BEIM01000127.1, from coordinate 5,841 downwards.
CGAATAGGGGGACGGAACCGTGAAACGATGGCTGGCCTGGGGATGGGCTTTTGCTCTGGGATGCGCGGCCGGGGTGACCGGGTGGTCATGGTTGCGGGCGCAAGCTCCCGCTTCTCAAAAACCCCCCACGATTGCCTTCATGAACTACGCGGAAGTGATGCGGCTTTCGGACGAGGCCCAGGACATCAAAAAGGTGCTCCAGGGCGAGGAACAAAAGTTTTACGAACAACTCCAAGCCAAGCAGAAAGAAATTGACGAGGTCCGTAAGCAACTTGCTGCCACTACCGATCAAGCGCAACGGGACGCCTTGGAACGGAAGGGAAAAGACCTGGAATATCAGTTCAACAATATCCGCTCCGACGCACAAAAGAAGTTAACCCGCCTGGCCAATGAGCGCTATGCAAATCTGTATTTCAAGGTATGGAACAAGGTAAAGGCTATCGCCGACTCGCAGGGCTACGAGGTGGTCTTCCGTTTCAATGAAGATTGGCGGGACGCACACAAGCGTGAAGTCTATTACCATCCCGACCGCGTCATGGCGCGTTTGGTGGGAACGAACCTCTGGCCGATGTATTATCCCCAGGCGGCCGACATCACCGCGCAGGTTGTTACGTTGCTGAATCGAGAATATCAGGCGGCCAATGGCGGACAGCGCAGCGGGGGTACCGGCCAGTAAGGAGCAGCGCGTTCCGGTACGCCTTTTCGCCATCTGAAGGGATAGGGAGCCAGGTGACCATGGGGCCATTGCCAGTGGCAAGCGGAACGGCATCGCGCGATTGGCTGCGGTGCGACCCGGGGCAAGACATGACTTGTGCGGTAGGCGTGCGGGTTGTCGGGTGGCGTCGGCCATTTACCCTGGCCAGGCCTGTCGAATTAACGGGTCGAGGCTTGCTCTTTGGTCGGCGAGTGCGTGTTCGCTTCCTCCCGGCCGATACCGGAACAGGCCGGCTGTTCGTGCGTACGGATCGCCCAGGGGCGCCGACTATTCCGGCCATCGCTGAAGCAGTTACCAGTACACTTCGCCGTACGGTCCTGGGCACCCCTCCCGATCATGTGGAATTGGTCGAACACGTCCTAGCGGCACTGGCTGGCCTGCTGATAGATAATTGCTGTATTGAACTGGATGGACCGGAACCGCCCGGCTGGGACGGCTCAGTGCGCGAACTGGTCAGCGCTCTAAAGGAAGCAGGCTTGGCAATCCAGGACCAATTTCTCCCCATCGTGACACCGAGCCAGGTGCTCGATCTCCGCCACGGCGCAAGTCGGCTGGTCTTGCTGCCAGCGGAGATGAGGCATTTGGAGATGGCGTATTTTCTAGATTACGGTGTATGGTCAGCAGTGGGACCGCAGCGTTTCAGCTACCGCGGCACGCCGCAGGATTTTGTCAATCGCCTGGCGGCCAGCCGGACGTTTTTATTGCTGGAAGAAGTCCAGGCACTGCGGCAGCAGGGAATCGGGATTCACACCGGGCCCGAACAAGTGCTGGTGTTTGGCCGGCAAGGCGTGCTGGCCAACCGGTTGCGCTGGGCCGATGAGCCGGCGCGGCACAAAACGCTGGATCTCGTGGGGGATCTGGCGTTGGTCGGCTGCCCGCTGGCAGGACAAGTGGTAGCTTACCGTTCCGGGCACACATTGAACGTGGCGCTGGCGCAGCGATTGCGCCCAGCCGTCAGCAAAGTCCTTTTGTCGGCAGCCACCTCTGCTGTGCTGAGCGCCGCCTGATCACCAAGATCCCGCCAATGTCCCGCCTACGAATCGGCGTGGTCGGATTAGGGCACATGGGTAAGGAGCATGCCCGCATCCTCGCTTCGTTGCCCGAAGCCGAGCTGGTAGCGGTTGCCGATATTGATCCCGCCACCCGCGACACCATCTCCCGGAAATACCAGGTACCCGCCTTTGCAGACTATCAGGACTTGTTCGGGCGGGTGGACGGCGTGATCATTGCTGTGCCCACATACGCGCATCGGGATGTGGCGCGCGACTTTCTCCGCCGGAGCATTCCCTGCCTGGTGGAAAAACCCCTCGCCAGTTCGCTGGCACAGGCCGAGGAACTCGTTGCCCTCAGCCAACAGCACGGCACGATTTTGCAGGTCGGGCATATCGAACGCTTCAATCCCGCTTTGCTCGACTTGGAGCAGCGCTCTCTCCAGCCCCATTTTATTCAAGGGCAGCGTCTCTCCATGTACAGCGGGCGCTGTCTGGATGTTGGCGTTGTGCTCGACCTGATGATTCACGATTTGGATGTGCTGCTAGCGCTGGTGCGTCAGCCCGTGGTGGAGGTGGAGGCCGTGGGCGTGAGCATGTTCGGTGGCCACGAGGATATTGCTGAGGCGCGGCTCACATTTGCCAACGGCTGTGTCGCTACCCTGACCGCCAGCCGCATCAGCACCAAACCCTGCCGGCGGATGATCGTCTATTCGCCTGAGGGCTACGTCGAAATTGACTTCTTCAAGAAACACACGCTCCTTGTGCAGCCCTCGGGCAAAGCCCGCGCCCTGGGCTGGCGGCCCGACCAACTGGACATCAGTCTGGTCGGGCTGTTACGGGAGAAATTGTTCGGCCAGTGGCTCGAAGTCCGCGAATTTGAGCATAACGAAGGTGACCAGCTGACCGAAGAAATACGCCATTTCCTGGAATGCATTCGTACTGGAAAACGGCCACGCGTTGCTGGCGAGGATGGTCGGGACGCCATCGCCTTGGCAGAGCGAGTCCTGGAAAGCATCCGCTGGCGTCAGTTCCGGCTTTGTGCGGCGTGACCTTGTTCCGCGTGCGGGCCGGTTGCCTAAGATAAACCAGCGCAGCGACTGCGCAGCTGAGCCGTTTGATCCAAAGAAGGGCGATTCACTCATGCAGCACAGCCGGCTCATTCTTCTCGCGGCTGCGAATGAGCTGCGCTTGGCACTTTGCATGCGCATTGTCTGCTACCGCGCAAGCTACCAGGAGTAAACCCTCATCGGCTGGCTTGCTTGCTGCGAGGTGCTGTGGTCGCAGAGCCCGTACCGCGCCAACCTTCTTGGAGGAACAAGCATGCCTGAACCTGCCCACCGAACCAATGTCCGCATCGAAACCGACGCCATGGGGTCGATCGAGGTTCCCGCGGATCGCTATTGGGGTGCCCAGACCCAGCGCTCGCTCATTCACTTTGCGATTGGCGAGGATCGGATGCCCCGCCCAGTGATCTGGGCCTTTGGCATCATTAAGAAAGCCTCGGCCATCGTCAATCGCGAGCTCGGACTGTTACCCGAGGATAAAGCCCGCCTGATTATCCAGGCCGCCGAGGAAGTGATCGCTGGCAAACTGGACGACCACTTCCCGCTCCGTGTCTGGCAGACGGGCAGCGGCACGCAAACCAACATGAACGTCAACGAGGTCATCGCCAACCGCGCCATTGAATTGGCGGGTGGCCAACTCGGCAGCAAGAAACCAATCCACCCCAATGACCATGTCAACCTGTCGCAGTCTACCAATGACACCTTTCCTGCGGCTATGCATATCGCCGCCGTCGAGGAAATCGAAAAACGTCTCAAGCCCGCGCTGCGTCAGCTCCGCGACGCGCTGCAAGCCAAAGCCCAGGAATTCGCTCACCTGATCAAAATTGGCCGCACGCATCTCATGGACGCTGTGCCCATTACCCTGGGCCAGGAGTTTTCCGGCTACGTCGCCCAGCTGGACGATGCGCTGGCACATCTGGAGCAAACGTTGCCTTTCTTGCATCGGCTGGCCCTGGGCGGCACCGCCGTCGGCACGGGGCTGAACACGCATCCGGCATTTGCCGAACGTGTGGCGCGGGAGATCGCCCGTCTCACCGGCTACCCGTTTGTCTCTGCGCCTAACAAATTCGCCGCACTCGCAGCGCACGAGCCGTTGGTCATGGTCAGCGGGGTCTGTGCCACCCTGGCGGCGGCCCTGATGAAGATCGCCAACGACATTCGCTGGATGGGTTCCGGCCCACGTTGTGGTCTGGGGGAGCTCTTCCTGCCGGAAAACGAGCCAGGTTCCTCCATCATGCCGGGCAAGGTCAATCCCACGCAGTGCGAGGCCCTGACCATGGTTTGTGTCCAGGTCTTCGGCAATCATGCCGCCGTGACATTCGCGGACTCGCAAGGCAATTTCGAACTCAACGTCTTCAAACCTGTAATTATTTACAACGTCCTGCACTCGATCCGCCTGCTGGCCGATGCCTGCCGCAGTTTCACGGAATATTGCGTGGTCGGCATCCGACCCAACACGCAGCAGTTGCAAAGTTATGTGGCGCGTTCTCTGATGCTCGTGACCGCGCTCAGCCCACGACTCGGTTACGACAACGCTGCGAAAGTAGCCAAGAAAGCCTTCGCTGAGAACAAAACGCTCAAAGAGGCGTGCATCGAACTCGGCTTGCTCAGTGCCGAGGAGTTTGATCGCATCGTTCGCCCGGAAAAGATGCTCGGACCTAGCCTGGAGAAATAGGAGCTTGCCTGCTGGATTATCGCTGGGCTGTAATGCATTCAGAGTACATGGTGCCAGACGGGGCAGCAACGCACACGGCGGCCCTTGTCAGTAGGAGCACGGAAAACATTTCTGTCCTGGCAGGGGCAGCCCGCCTGTGCCGCGAACCTTCTGCACCCTGTGCTGCCGCAGCCGAACCCCGATGCGGTCATTTTTCTACCAGGCGCGAGTATACAGGTTTATCGGGGTCGGGATAATCGAAGCGGACTTTGGCGTCCCTGAGAAGGCGACGTAACTGGCCAACCTGGTTGTGCCGCAGACTGGTGCTGTAAGGCGTGACGTGCAGTTCGACGGCCTCGAGGGTACCTTCGCTTTGCAACTGCTGGACCAACGCCAGCACCCCAGCGGCGTTCAATGGTTCTCGCGGCAGCGGGGGACTGGCAGCCAGAACCTGGTTACGGCCAACAGGCAGAGCGTCGATCACCGCAAAATATTTGTCGGGTGCCTCGTACTGCGGCGAAGATTCCGCACCCAGGAGCTTGATCCGCAGCACCCACCTGCCCGCCAAAGTTGCCTGAGCTATAGGGCCACGCGTTTGTTCTGGCGGCAGAGGCGGTGGAGGCTCTTCCGAATTGGTGTCCCCGACCGCCGGGGGACGTTGCACCGTAGCATCTCCCCCCGTGCCGCCTCCGCCTAGTCCTGAACCCGGTGGCGCCAATTGCAAAAGCAGCCAGGCGGCCAGGCCGGCAGCCATTCCACCGCCCAAGCGTGCAAGGATCTTGGTTCGCCTCCGCGCTTCCCGACCGAGGATATGCATCAGCAGTCCAAGCAGCCAGCCGGCTACGAGGGCGCCGCCGACAAATGCGGCAATGCTGATGAGCACGCGTAACCACCACACCATTTCCGCTAACCACAGCCACCAACTGTTCATGGTCGGGTCTCCCGGTTAATCGGTTTCCAGTGCCACATGGTTTAGCACCTTCAATATCGTGGGGGCGGGATGTATTCGAAGCGAGTGCCCGCGAACCAGCGACGAAAGCGAGCTTCATCGCGCTGGTCAGGATGCGGTTTGGAATAATCGGCAATCAATAGAAAAGTCAAGCGTTTCTGGCCGGCACGCTGCGCCTGCAAACGAAAGTCCTCGAGAATCTGCTGGACATTTTGCTCGGTAACTTCGATTTCGCGACCGTCAGCCTGGAGATACAGTCGCCCCGTGTCGCCGTCAATCCGCAGCGGTACCAGATAATCGCGGAAACCAGGCAAAGCGTTCACCTGCCGTCGCAAGCGGGACAATTCTTCCCAAACTTGTTTCTGCTGCCCTGGTGTCCACAAACCACTGCCGTGTTGCTCGGCCTCACCAGCCCCCGGCAAGGTGCCAAGATGCGGCAGCAACAAGAAAAGGGAAAACAAGAGAGC
>BEIM01000126.1 GCA_002898995.1 bacterium HR36 | reverse complement strand
GCGTTAGTCGCATATGCACCGCCGCCACATTGACCCCGAGAGCCTCGGCAATCTGCTCAACGGAATAATCCAGGCCATAGCGCAATGTCAGAAGCTCGCGGTCGGAAGGAGAAAGCTCCTGGAGATAGCGGCGCACCAAGGCCAGTGCTTCCTGGCGCTGTAGCCGTTCGGGGGGAGATTCCTGGCGCTCCGACAGAGTGGTGGCAAGATACTCAGGTGCCTGGGTGCCATTGCGCTGAAAAGCGCTCTTTCCGTAGTCTTCGGCGAGATTCCGAGCCACCCGCAGCAGCCAGGCCCTGGGATTGCGAATCTGTTCCCCCTGTTGCCATTGCTGCCAGAGCCGAAGAAAAGTTTCCTGGCAGATATCGTTGGCGACCTCGGCGTTCAGCCAGCGGGCGAAGACAATGCTCCAGACTTCGCGTCCATGTTGCTGGTAAAGTGCGTCAAAGGCAGCACGAATCCGTGCCTCGCCACGCTGCGATGCCGCCATAGCTAATGACGATTTCCCCGGGCCCGGGATGCTCCGGTCCACTTTCCCTACCCCTGGATATGACGAACCAGCCTGCCACTTCTAACCCCATTGTACACACGCTGCAGTTATGGTTACGGGTCATGAGCAGCGTTCCCCACAAACATGACCTATACTTGCAACAACCGGGCTGTGGCCGCGAGCTTAATATTCTGTCCTGCTTACAAGAGGTGGCAGACATCCCTGCACCCGCGAGCTTGCTGTAGGTGTTTCGGGAGGCAGACGTGTCGGACAGATCACTCTCATCCGCTCAGGAACTCGAAGCCAATGGCAAAGGGCTGGAAATTCCTGGATACCAAATCGAAGCCCTCTTACACCAGGGACAAGCAGCGAGCGTGTACAAGGCCCGGCAGGTGGCGTTAGACCGGCCAGTAGCCATCAAGCTTCTCCACTCCGTCCATCGAGAAGGCAACGGGCACCCTTCTAGCCAGCAACACGAGGCCTGGTTGCGCGCTAAGCTCTCGCATCCTAACATTGTTACGGTCTATGATGCCGGCGAAATCGGTGGGAACGTTTATTTCGTCATGGAGTACGTTGCAGGGGAGAGCTTGCGGGAGCAGATGCGGCGGGGTCAGCCATGGCGTACTCGTCGCGCCCTCTCCGTACTGCAGGCGGTGGCTTCCGCTTTGGACTACATTCACGCCCGCGGCCTGCTTCATCTCGACCTCAAACCGGAAAATGTCCTCCTGACGGAAACAGGTGTGGCTAAGATAACCGACTTTGGCATTTCCCAATGGATTCACCAGGTGGATGGGGCTAGCATGCTGTGGGGGACGGGTGATTATTGCGCCCCCGAACAGCGATTCGGTCTGGGCGTGGATCGCCGGGCTGATGTTTTCAGTTTGGCCGTGCTCGCGTACGAATTGCTGACCGGTTACCTGCCTGGGCGGGTGTATATTTCCGCGCGCCGCCGCAACCGATTTCTTCCCAGCTGCGTGGATAAGGTTTTGGCGAAAGGCTTAGCTCGAGATAAAGAGGAGCGTTACGACTCGGCGGGAGTGTTTTATCAAGACCTAGCCGAGGCGCTGTTGAACTATCGGCAGCATCCCGTTTGGGGTTCGCTGGCCGCTTTGGGAATTGCCGCTCTGGTAGCCATTCCCCTGCTGGTAGAGCGAAGCTTGTGGTTTGTTCCGAGCGGCCACGGCTCCAGTGGGAGCCCGACAGACACGTCGCCCTCCGTCGCGCCACCGGATTCCCGTGTGTCAGCGCAGCCGCTTCAAGTGGACACGTTCCGTAAGGCCTTGCGAGATGCTCGAGACGACAAACCAGGAGATGGGCCGTGAAAACCGCTTTTGGTTACGCAGAGCTTGCTCTGACCCTGTTTGAAGAGTCGGCGGATGCCCTGATTCTCTTCGACCCGGAGACTGAACAGATCCTCGATGTCAACCCGTTTGCTCAAAGATTGACGGGCTATACCCGGCGCGAGTTGCGCAGCGTGCTAATCACCGACTTATTTCGCAGCGATAAGGCGGGCGGGCTAAACCACCTACGGCGCGCGTATCAAAAGACCAGCGTATTTCATTCTCAGGAAGGGTTCTGGATTCGTCAGCGCGAGCAAGGCTGGCTGCCGGTCAACCTGAGCATAACGCGGCTGCATCTGGACGGGCAGGTGTTAGGGCTGGTTACAGCTCGCGACGTCAGCGAAATGCACGCGGTGCGCAAACAGTTGGAGCAGCGCGAAGCCGAGCTTCGCCACATTTTGAACTCGGTCAGCGATTTTCTCTGGAGTGCCGAGATCGACACAAAAGGCGTTTGGAAAATGCGCTACATTTCATCGGTGGTGGAACGGTTGACAGGACGGTCGCCAGAGTTTTTTCACAACAGTCCCGAAGCGTGGCTGAGTATCTTGCATCCGGAAGATCGGCCGCTGATGGCGCAGCGCTGGGCCCAGGTACGCAGCGGCGAAGTCGAGCATGTGGAAGACGAGTACCGTGTAGTACGCCCTGACGGCCAGGTACGCTGGCTGCGCGATAGTGTTTCTGTCCAACGGCAAAAAGATGGCCGCCTCATGGTGCATGGAGTGGTTTCTGATGTGACCGAACGCCGCAAAATCCTGGAGCAATTGCGCTACAGCGAGGCCAAATATCGTGCCCTCATCGAAAACCTGGAACAATGCGTTTTCCTCAAAAACCGCGAGTTGCGATTCGCCGCCGTCAATCCCAGATTCTGCGAAGCCGTGGGCAAGCCCGAACATGAAATCCTAGGCAAGACCGATTATGACTTTTATCCACCCCACTTGGCCGAGAAATACCGCGCCGACGATATGGTTGTGTTGACGACGGGCCAAACACTGGAGCTGGAAGAGGAAAACGTCAGCGAAGGGCGGACGCGGCTGGTGCGAGTAGTCAAGCGGCCGATGCGCGACGAACAAGGTAACATCGTCGGGGTCCTCGGCATTTTCTGGGACATTACCCACCAGCGCGCCTTGGAAGAACAGCTGCGGCACGCGCAGAAGATGGAAGCGGTGGGCCAATTGGCTGGGGGCGTAGCCCACGATTTCAATAACCTGCTGACGGCCATCTTGGGCAATGTATCGCTGGTGTTGGCGCGGCTGGCGCCTGACGACCCGAACCGCGAATTGCTGCAAATTACCGAAAAAGCCGCGCTGCGGGCCGCCGAACTTACTCGGCAATTACTGAGCTTCTCCCGGCGCACGCGCTTGCGTCCACAACCTACCGAAATCAATCCCATCGTCGAGGAGACGCTCAGTCTGCTTCGCCGCACCATTGACAAACGTGTGGAAATCCAGAGCGACCTCGACCCGCAGTGCGGTAAAGTGCACGCGGATGCAGGCCAGATGCAACAGGTGCTGATGAATCTGTGTCTGAATGCTCGGGATGCGATGCCTGAAGGCGGGAAACTCCTGGTACGCACCCGCCGGGTCGTCCTGTCGGCGGAAGATGCGCGGCGACACGTTTCTGCTCGACCAGGCATTTTCGTCCGCCTCGACGTAGTGGACACCGGCCACGGCATTCCTCCGGAAATCCGCTCCCGTATCTTCGAACCGTTCTTCACCACTAAAGGCCAGGGCCGCGGCACGGGACTCGGTTTGGCAATGGTCTATGGCATCATTGAGGAGCATCACGGCTGGATCGAGGTCGAAAGCGAAGTTGGGCGGGGTAGCACTTTTTCCGTGTTTTTGCCCGTGCATGGCTTGGAAGAGCTGGCCACAGGACAGCAGCCCACTGTGGCCGCCGATGGAGCGGCAAGCGTTAGCCCGCCGTGAAATTGGCGAACGCACCATGTCCCGAAACCGCGCTAAGCAGCGGAAAGATGGCTCGTTTCGGAATGGGTCTGGGCCAGCACTTCATGGCACAGCGCCCGATAATCCTCGGCACCGTGGCTTTTCGGGTCGTACTGGAAAATAGTCATGCCGTGGCCCGGGCACTCGGCGAGTTTGATATTCCGCCGAATACGCGTCTGGAAAATCTGCGCTTGCGCCCAAGGCACGTTGAGCGCACGGGATTTTTGCAAATAAGTTTCCAGATCGCGGATAACTTCGTTGGCCAGTCGGGTGCTGGCATCGTACAGGCAGAGGATAATGCCTGTTACACGCAGGTTGGGATTAATTCGCCGCGCTACCAGGCCGCAAGTTTCCAGGAGTTTGCCCATGCCGTGCAGAGCTAGGAAATGGGGTTGCAACGGGATAAACACCTCAGAAGCGGCGGCCAGGGCGTTGAGAGTCAACACCCCAAGCGACGGCCCGCAATCCATCAGGACATAATCGAATTCCGCACCCTCCGCAGCCAAAGCATCTCGCAAAATCACCTCACGCCCGACAACGCCAGCCAGTTCGACCTCAGCGGCCGCCAGATTAATGTCCGAAGCACACAGCCACAGATTCTCAGAGACGACCCGGCGCACTTCGGCCAATGGCTTGGATTCTACGAGGACATCGTACATGGAAGGCATTTGGCCATCAGGGGCGATACCAAAATGGGCGGTAGCGTGTGCTTGCGGGTCGAGATCGAGCACCAGGACACGCTGGCCTGCCAGCGCCAGCGCCGCCGCTAAATTCACCGCCGTCGTCGTTTTCCCGACTCCACCTTTCTGGTTGAGAATGGCGATCTTGCGCATAGACCTCCCCGTGAAGCCGAATTGGCACCGGGACTCGGCGAGCTTCCACTCGCCGCTCCTTTACTAGATGGCGATTATACTCGGTTCCGAAAAAAGCGCTAATGCCGATCGTGTGGCTCAACGAAAGCCGTTCCTCGATCGAGTTTCGCAGAAATTCCTGGTGCCCGCAGGATTGCGCCAGCATGATAGTTATGCCCGAAACAAATAACGGCCTCATCGAGAGCGGTGGGCGTTAGCCCGCCGTGCCGGCCCAGGGAAACCCTTGCCATGCCAGTGTGTCAGCGTGTTCGGATGGCTCTCATCATCGGCATATGGCTCCTAATAGCAGTCCAGCCACTCGCAGCGCAGAATGGGCCGCCCCTGTCTGCCATCTCCCAGACCTATGCGAGCTTGTCTCCAGGAAAGGAAAACCCCGTGCCCGACCCGCAGAAATGGAGTTTATCGGAAAGCGATTGGGACTTGATGATGCGAATTCGCGCTGCGTTGCTAGCCGATCCTGACCTCGCCAGGCACAATCTCCTCGTGGTAGCTCGCGGTGGCATGGTGGAGGTGGATGGTCCGGTGCCAAACGCCGCTCTGCGGGATCGCATCCGCCAGATCGTCAGCGGAATTCCTGGGGTCCGTCAACTGCGCGAGCGCCTGCGGATTCAGCCCGATGCCTGGTCCAGCCGCATCGTGCCACGCCGGCTGCCTCCGGTAGATGAGCCGTGGCGGCCGAACATGGCAGCAGATCTACCCGCGTTCGTTTACCAGGTTGCACGCACGGATGTACCAGTACACTCGACGGTTTTTCCGGCGCCCCCGTTCCGCAATTTGCTGCTCATGCCGCCGGTTCCGGAGGATACTATCGGAGCGCGGGGGCCGCTAACCCTTCACGCCCAAAACGATCCGACCTTCGGTGAATTGGCCTCGGATCCATCACGCCTGTTTGCCGCCTTGGAACAAGAATTGCGCCTGCACTGGCGTTTTCGCCACGTTCATGTCCAGACCCTTGGCCACGCCATTTACCTGACGGGTACCGTAGAATCGCCCGACGACTTGAGGGAACTGTACCATCTCCTGTCTCGTTTTAACTCGGCTGTGCCTATCCAGGCCAGCTCGGTACGAATTGCCGTTCGCACTGCTCCCCACACCAGTAGTTCTACGGCTCGCTGATAGCGATGCGGGGATTACGGGCTCCCGAAAGCGGTGAGGGTCAGCCGGCGTGGCTTGTCTCCGGCGGAACAGGCGGTATAGCCGCAGGCGAGTTTTTCAGCACCTCTTGAATACGCAACACCATGAGTTCCACCAGGAGGTCGTGAGGCCCCAAGGCTTCGGCCAGGAAAAACTTTGCCTGTGGATACTGGTGCGCTGCCTGGGCGCGAGCGCTTTCCAGGTCCTCGCGAACATGTCGGCCGGCTGAAAGAAAATAAGGCACGAGGATGACACTACTCACCCCGTGTTCCAGGCAACGGGCGATGCCCTGAGCAATGGTCGGCTCCGCGATTTCCAGATAGGCGTGTTCGACGAAAAAGCCTGGGAGGCGCTCCTGCAACCGCGCCGCTACCCATTCTAATTCTGCATTCGCTTCGGCACGCCGGCTACCGTGGGCGATGAGAAGAATTGCCGTCGCCATTTGTGACCCAGCGAGGTTGGACACGCGGCTCCTTTCGTCTTTGGCGGGGTTACGCCCGAGACTTGGTGGGCTTACGCCCGCCGATCAATAGAGGGAATGATTGCCACGGTCTTTGCTTATAGGATACGATACTGACGGGGCCGATGTAGCTGAGTATTACGAGGCTCCGGCTTGGCGGACTTCCACCCGCTGTCCCTTTCCTTTCGGAGCAATGGGGAGAGGCGATGAGCCGAATCGCGCGCAGACCCGCTTGGCTGTGCCGCATCAAGCTGCGGCGCGGTGTGGTGCTAATGGCGGCGGTGCTTCTTTGCTTGGCGATTTCTGACGCTCATGAAGAACACGAAAGTCTCAGCAGCAAAGGGACACACGTTGAGCAGAACGTTGTGGTACTGGAGCGGCGTGCTTATGAGGCGTTAGGTCCGGAGTTGGCGCGCGTGGAGAAGCGCACCCTGCGGCGCACCGTGCTGGCCACGGGGCAGCTGGCCGTCCCGCCCAATGCCCGGGCTTACGCCAGCAGTTGGCTACCCGGCCGCGTGGAGAAAATTTGCGTGGATCTGGGCCAGGACGTGCGTGCGGGTCAGATTATCGCCTGGGTCCGCAGCGCAGATTGGGAGAAATTGCTGGCCGACTACAGCATCAGTCGGAACGAAGCCGCCGCCGCTCGCCTGGAATGGCAGCGCGTAGATGCATTGCATCGAGAAGGTTTGGCTTCGCGTCAAGAATGGTTGGAAGCGAAGGCGCGGTTGCAGGAAAAGGAAATCGCTTTGCTCGTGAACCGCTTGCAAGTTAGCGCTCTGGCCGAAGGTTTTCACAGTGAGCAGACGACCGCCGATCATGGCACGGCTGTCCCCGGCTCTCTCCTACCCGTGCGCAGTCCCATTGCGGGCCGGATTACGCGGCTGCTCGCCAGCATCGGTCAGGAGGTCGAACCGCGGCGCCCAATTGCGGAAATTGTGGAGGTAACGCATCTGTGGTTCCTGGCGCGAGTGCCCCAGTTTTACTCGCCTCTTATCCGCATTGGTCAGTCCGCAGAGGTTCGCTTGCGTGCCTTTCCCGATGCCAGTCCGCTGCCTGCTCGTGTCTTTACACGCTCCCGACAAATTGATCCCAAATCATTAACGGAAACCGTCTGGCTCAAACTGGTCAATCCTCCGTCCGCAAATTGGCAGGTGGTAATGCAGGGGACCGTCCAGATTGAAATCGCCCGCCGCGAAAACGTCTTGGCTGTTCCCCGTGCTGCCGTGGTTCAGGAGGGCATGGAAACGTATGTCTTTGTGGCCCGCCATCCTGAGAATTGCTGCCCCGCAGACGAAAGCAGCAGCGAGTGCAAGCCTGCCGAGCCTGGGCAAGGCTCGGACAATGCCCACCACTGCGACGTGTCGAGAACCGGAGCGTGTAAGTCCACCATACCGCAGTCCCATGCCGCTTTTGAACGGGTGCTCTTCACCCCTGGCTTGAGCACGCCCGATTGGGTAGAAGTGAAGACAGAGTCAGGAGCAGAAGGTGCCAGCGTGCCGAGTTCCATAGCAGAGGGCGACCAAGTCGTTATTGTGGGCCGGCATCAGCTCGCCGCCCTGGTTCCTCCCGTGGGGGAAGGCGAATTTCGCATTAGTCCCCAAGCCTGGCAGCGCTATCAAATAGACGTCGCGCCTGCGAGCTTCCAACCAGTGCGCGAGACGGTGACGCTGGAGGCCACCGTCCTTGCCTTACCTTCTGTTCGCCGGGAACTGCACGCACCGCTGGCGGGTATGCTGGAACGCTGGTATGTGCACGCCCCAGGATTTCTCCGCACCGGCCAGAAAGTGGCGGAAATTGCCAGCTGGGAATTGCAGCAATGGCAACTGGCCTGGCTGCAAGCGGAGCTTTCCGCCCAGACCCACGAAAATCTCGTAGCGGCGTATCGCCAATTGCTAGCCCAGGGTGTGCCCTTGCCCGAGCAGGTGCTTCGCCAAGCAGAGTTGTCCTGGCAATCGGCCCGCACCCTCGCTACCAGCTGGAAAGCACGGTTGACTCATCTGGCTGGCCTTACGGAATCGCAACTCCACGCTCTGCGCCAACAACACCAGCTTGTTCGTAACCTCACCTTGGTAATCCCAGCGATGGAGAGCGAGGGGCGTAAGCCGGACGTGCAAGAAAAGGAGTTGCGGGCGTCAGCCGGCCAAGTTTGGGCTGTACCGGCCGAGTTATCGCCGGGCCAATTCCTCGCCCCCGAGCAGCCACTTCTCGAGGTACTGCCGCTTTCCTCAGCACAGATTCGTGCTCGCGTACCCGAACCGCTTTGGAACGATATTCGCCTCGCTCGAATGGGCCGGTTTCGTCCTGCCTGGGTCGGCTGGCCCGTTTGGTCGGCGCGTCT
>BEIM01000125.1 GCA_002898995.1 bacterium HR36 | reverse complement strand
ATGGGGAAGAGCGCGCGAACGTATCTTGGGCAGGGTTGGGTTGTGAGTGGGTGGACGTAGCCGCGAGCGAAATCCCAATTAGCCCTTTGACACAGGCGCGGCTGGTGGGTATGATGACGAAGGCAGGCACATACAGCCAGCGAATGGGAAGCTGAGCATTGTGCCGGCGATTGACTCGGGGCGCTAGCCCATGTGGTTAGAAGTGATCGGCGGAATGCAGCGGATGTGGCAACAACTGATGGCTCTGGTTCGCCGGTTGGTTGGGCCGGCGGAATCAGCAAGCCAGTTGCCGCCCGCCGTGGCCACTAAAGCAGGTCCGCTGCGTCGGCTCGAGCGCGTGCTTGTGAGCTCGGCAGTGCTGCAATCCCTGTTCGACATGTTTTCCGAGCACCGCCAGAGTGAGCGTGGCGAAGAAGAAACGGGTTGGGTACTGCTGGGTTACCGCCGGCAAGCCGAAGCGCTGGTGTTAGCTGCGTTACCCGCAGGAACATTTCGGGAAGCTGGCGTTGCTCACGTGCGCTTCAATACGCTGGCCCAGGCTGTAGCCACACGCATCCTGCGGGCGCGAGATCGGCAACTAACCATCTTGGGTGTTGTACACACCCATCCCGGTAGTTTACGCCACCCGAGTCGCGGCGATTACGAAGGCGACAGTCAATGGGTTCAACTATTGCGCGGCAAAGAAGGGGTGTTTGGCATTGGCACAGTAGAGGCGTTTGCAGATGGCGATGACGCCCCGATTGTGAGTCAGCCGACAGACAATAGTTGGTATTGGCGTGGCTTACGCTTGAGTTGGTACGCACTGGCGGCTGGCGATCGCCAATATCGGGCTATCCCCGTGCAGGTGGTTCTCGGGGAGAATCTAGCCGAGCCGCTCTTGCCGGTTTGGGAAACCCTTGAATATCACGCCGGAGGTCTGGAGGAATTGTTCCGGCGGTTGACCCTGCTGCGAGTCGAACTCCTGAGTGAAGTCAGCCAAGAGGGGCAGCGTTGGGACTATTTGGCGGTGTACTTGCCGCTCGATGATCGGCAAGAGATCCGCGTGCTTCTCGACGGTCCGAAGATGCGGTTCTTCTATGATGACGGAGAACAGACCTACGAAGTGGAGGGGGAGCCGCCGGTAGACCGGGGAGTATTCTTACTGCTGGCGGAACTCGCACGCCGGCGGGAACCTTGCGAAACAGCACTGATAAGCGAACCCTGACGGGACAGCAGAAGAGGTCTGGTCGCGGACTGCGGTAGTCCGCCCTCGCTGCGAGGTGTCCCCAGGCGAGTCGCAGGTGAGGAGGTCTGAGCCATGGATTTCCGCCCGCTAACCGACACGGAACGCCGCACGCTTCTGGCTGCCTTGCGCGCCAATGTGCAGGAAGACCGTGCCATCCTCATGGATCGGCGGAACACGCGCTTTATCGGCACGGCTGAGGAAGTGCCCGAGGAAGAGGTGATTCACGCCGTTAAATCGGTGCCCTGCCACTACTAATTCGACCCAGGCGTGCCACTTACGCATGCCGACGCCCTAATGCCGTAGCCAGGCTTCGTTGCGCTAGAGTAGGAGCGTTGGCTATCGGCAAGGGTAGAGTTGGCAGTCCGCAGTGTGCCGCACCACACGGCGCCAGGCATCCGGGGTTTGGATGCTTGTCCGCCGTGGCTGGGATTTTGGCATAACGCGTAATTGGTCCGCTGCATAGAGAACGCTGATTTGCATTATCATGCCTCGGCGTGACAACGATCGCGAATTTGCCCGTAGTATTCGTGCGATGCTGCTGGAGTTAATGGGCAGGCATAGTAGTGCCCTGGGAGACTTCTTGTCTGAGTTGCGATCGGAAGGGCTGATGCACGGTAGACGGGATGAGCCAATGGGGCTGCTGGATAGCGAAGCGGGCAAAAAACGTCTGCTCACGGTGGAGATTCCGGCCATCGAGCGCTATAACGAAGGGCGCGACCCGGAATTCCGTATTCGCCTGGTCCGCCAGGGGAGCAACCTCGTCCTGTGCTACCGTTTGATGCCGACGCACAACATTTACGAGTTGGAGACGCGTCTGTATTCCAGCTATCCCATTGTGCCCCCTGAAACCCGTGTGCTAACACCGCTGCGGCATTGCCCGCACTTACTTGAGGGACAAACGCTTTGCTTGTGGCGTCAGGGGAGCAGTCGGCAGAACAATCGCTGGGACCCGGCTCGCTACACTTGCGTGTTTGCCGTGCAGGCCGCTTGGCGCTGGCTGGCCTGCTATGAAATCTGGTATGACACCGGCGAGTGGCCTCTGCCTGAAGCACGCTAACGGCCAGCGCATTTCTGGAGCAGTCAAGTCATGGCCCGTATCGTCCAGGTCGGTGCTGGTAGCGGCGGGATGGTGGTGCTCGATTTGCTCGCCCGGGAACCCGTAGTTACTGGCATCACCCTCATCGAGCCCGATGTTTATAAACCCCACAACGCGGCTCGGCATTATTTCCCTAAGGAAGCGGCTGGCGTACGTAAGACAGAGCTAGCGCGGCAATGGTTGCTGGCGTTTCGACCAGACCTCGAGGTGCGCTGTCTGGAAGTCGATTTGCTCAGCCCACAGGCGCAGCCTGAGATCGAAGAGGCGGTAGCGAGCGCAGACTTGGGTGTATGTGCTGTGGACAATGAGCAGGCTAAGTTCCACTGGGACGCTTTGATGCGCAAATATCGCAAGCCTTGGACATTGGGGGAAGTGCTGAGCGGCGGCATTGGTGGGTTTGTGCATCTGTTTCGTCCCGACGGGCCGTGTTACGGGTGTGTGGCCAGTTTTCTGAAGCGCAGCGTTGAAGTAGATAAGTCTGCCCCTCCGGATTATTCCCAACCAGGCGGCCCGGTGTATGAAGTGACCATCCCAGCCAGCAAAGCGTCTATTAGTGTTATTGCCAGCTTGCACGCGCTGGTAACCGCGGAGTGGCTGCACAATCCGCAGTACGACCCTGGCTTCACCAGCGTGCTTTTGGCATTGCGGAAAGTTCCGCAAGTGTTTGAAGAAGTCCTGCGACCGTATCGCTTCCGCATCGAGCGGATGCGGGAGTGCCTGTTCTGTGGCGAGGCGGCCCAGACGAATGCCGCGGAGGACCTCGATGTGGCGTTGGCTCAAGCACTTGATCGGTTGGCGCATGCGTGACTGGCTTGCTCATTCTTCCGCTTGGCTGTCTCTGACGGCTCCGCCCCAGCTGCGGAGCCTGAAGATCGGCTGGAACAAGCATGGGCTGGAATGGGAAGGCGTCCCCGTCTTGGCCACAGCCGACGAAATCTTCGTCCGCGCAGAACTGTACTACCCAGCCAGCAAATCAGCAAAGCGCACTGACCTGACCCTGCGTACCAGCCGGCAGTCGTTTCCGGCCGAGAGCTTCATCCAGAGTGGTTTGAGCGCCAGCCATGGGACCCATCTAGCAGAGTTTCGACTGCCTCCTTTGGAAACAAGCGATACTTGGGACCTTCGATGGCAAGGACAGGTCTTGTGCCAGATGATGGTACCAGTCTTGTCCTCGTCGCAATTCATTGATCAGTTGCGTGTTGACCTGGCTACGTTGAAGGTAGGACTGCGGGTGGAATCCCGCGCTGGCCCAAGCGAGTATATTGTGCCGTGCAGTAAGTTTTTGCGAAAGCAAGGGCGCTATCTTTTAGCTAGCGCCGACATTGTTAGCACGAATCCCCAGGTGCCGCTTCTGGGATTACTGGATTGTCAGCCGACGGTCGTCTTTTGCGAACAAGCCACAGGGCAAACCTGGGAAGTGCCAATTTACCTAACCGCAGAGCAACTCCGCAGCACGCGAGCTTCGGTTAGTGTGCGGTGTCCCATGCAGCCGCGCCGCCTGGGGCACTGGACTATTGAATGGCGCGTGTTGAACAGGAGCCTGCGCAGTTATTCGCTGGAGGTGTGTCCTATGCGTTCTTTGCACCGCTATATCGAATTCCTGGGAGCGCGGTTCCTTTGGTGGGACGACAAACCTAACCAACCTATAGAGATAGACAAACAATTGCTCAAGACGCTGTCGCACGGGCGTGTCTGCCCTTATTTCCGCTTGCGCAGTAAGCAGCCAGGACTGTCTTTTGCCGCCCCTATTGAGGTTTACGTTATCTGCCGAGGCTCTGCTGAGCCGCGGTTGCTCGCCAGCGAAGAGATTGTCATCACGGATGCTCCTACGGTCTACGTGCCGGGTACGATTGCCGCCAGTGATGTCCGACAAATAATCGCATTTGAATTGCGCCACGCAGGCCACAGTATTGGCCATCTGTCTCTCTGCCCGGTCCCCGTAGCTAAAATCAATAGTGAAGGGGCCTTCCAGGCAGCGCCAGAAGATTTGCCTTGGTCTCCGGCCTATGACGAAGAACTTCGAGAACGTCTTGATCGGCTCATGGAGCAGCCGTGATTCTACATCGTTCCATACAGCAATGTTCTGCGGTTGATGGATTGACTAAATCGTTTTCCTAGAAACGTGCCGCATTTTTGCGTTTGTAAGAAGCATGGCAAGCTTTTACGATTTTGCAGGCTCTGGCCCCAGGTTTTGCGAAAAGCAATCTCCTGGCGGCAGGGTAACTGCTCCATGCGGTGACCAGCACGGCGTTCATTTTTCACGCCAAAAACATTCCAGCAATGGCTAGGCACGTGCGGCGCCATTAGCCCACGCAACCTGCTTGGTTTAGCCAAAAACTTACGCGCAGGTGTTGGTCGCTGTCACCCTGGCGAGTTTTGTCGTTATAGCGAACGAGGAAATTGTCTGCACTAGGCTGGGTGCGGCGCTTCGTTGGGCCACTGCCACGAAATCATGCTGCGCTCCACACAGATGAAAAGCATCCAGCGATTGGTATACGCGAATTACTACTCTATGCCCTGTGCGGTTGCGCTGTAGGATGTGGCCACTCACTCCGTGCGGGCCAGGATGGCGACGTGGATTTCACGCACACCCGCGTTCCGAAGCGTGCGGGCCGCTTCAGTTAGGGTGCTGCCTGTGGTCATCACGTCATCCACCAGCAAAACGGAACGTGGTACCGAGTGTCCACGGAATTGAGCGCGAAATGCGCCCTTGATGTTTGGCTGTCGCTCCGTCGGTGACTGCCAGGTTTGGCTGGATGTAGGTCGAATACGGAGCAAGACCTTACTCAACACACGCTTGCCAGTGATCTCACCAATTCCTTCGGCAAGGGCCTCGGCTTGATTATAACCACGTCGCCATTGCCGCCACCAGTGTAAGGGAACCGGAACAATTACGTCGAACGGCACCTCAGTGTGCGTGAGCAGGTACCCAAGAAATCGGCCCAGGGCCACCGCTAACCCCTCATAGGCGGCATGTTTGATTTGCAGCACGGCATCGCGCAGTACGCCTTCATAGCGCCCTAGCCGCTTCACAGAACGAAACGGGTAATGCTCAGTGCGGCATCGGTCGCAACCCCTGGTCAAATCAGCGTACGGCCCAACAGTCCGGCCGCAACGCCAGCAAGCCCGGTCCGAAAGGTCGCGAAGCTGTTTTTGGCAGGCTTCACAGAGCCCCCAGTCAGTCCCTGTGTATTGCTGACACAACCAGCAGCGCGGCGGAAAGACAAAATCCCACAGACCCTCCCAGCACGACTGGCAAACCTCCCAGGCTCGCCGCCCCCAGCCTTGTCCACTCATACCCGCCTCCATGTCTGCTTTTTTCCACCGCCACCGCGTCCAGACCTGACGAACTTTATTGTTTTTTATGCGCTCCTTCCCAATCTGGCGCCAGCTGGCCGTGGAACTGTGCCCACTACTGCGGAGAATCGCCAGATTCTTTAGTGCGTCCTGCGACTTGGCGAACCATTTGTTCGTTACCCAATTGGTAACCGAATCTCGCGCCCAGCTTTCTCTACTCTTGCGGATTGCTCCATTCGGTATGAAACAAGTTTATGCCAAGGAGGGGCTGGTTTTGCCTTGCAAGGCTGAGGGCTTTGCAGGGGCGGTGTCACTTGGCGAAGAACCTGCGGCTATAAATCCATGGGTTGCTTGGGCATCGCTTGAACGAGTATTGGCGGAGTAGCACGTGCCGTACCGCCAGCGTCATCAAGCCTCTGTCGGCAAAGCAACCTGTTTGCAGTAAAACCAATATGCGAGCATTGCCGCGAGCGACATCATAGCGAAACACGGCATGGAATAGCGGTGCTGAATCCGGTGTGGCCGCTGCACCGAATGCATGATACAATGACGAAGAGCCTGCCTGCCGGTTGCGCTGCCCCGGCAAGATTCCCGCCTGAAAACTGGTTCATTCCATGCGAGGGACGATCACTATGCATCCAATAACCAAAGTTCTCCTTGGCAGCTGGCTGAGTGTGTGTCTCGTGCTTAGCCTGGTGTGGGCCCAAGCTTCCAAGCCGCAGGAAAGCAAGAGAGAAATCAGTTATTACCGCGACGTGCGCCCGATTTTGCAGTTGCGGTGCCAGGGATGCCATCAGCCAGCCAAAGCTGAAGGCGGCTACATCATGACCGAACACCGGGCGCTGCTCGAGAAGGGGCGCAGCGGCGAACCAGGGATCGTGCCCGGGCATCCCGAAAAAAGCCGGGTTATGCAGATGATTGTGTCGCAGGATGGAAAGCCGCCCGCCATGCCTCGCAATCAGGATCCGTTGACCCCGGAGCAGGTGGAAACGATCCGCCAGTGGATTGCCCAGGGCGCCAAGGATGACACGCCAGCTTCCGCCCGCACGCTTCTGGTAGATGAAGAGCATCCGCCAGTCTATGAATTACCACCTGTGATTAACGCGGTGCGTTTTTCGCCGGATGGCCATTTCCTGGCGGTTTCGGGATACCACGAGATTTTGCTGCATCGGGCGGACGGTTCGGGATTGGTGGCGCGGCTGATTGGCCAGGCGGAGCGGATTCAAGCGCTGGCATTTTCGCCCGACGGCCGATTCCTTGCAGCTAGCGGTGGTACCCCGGGGCAATTCGGAGAGGTGCAAATCTGGGAATTGCGCCAGGAGACCAAAGACTTTTCCCGGCTACTTGGCCCGATAGCACAGTGGACCGCAGGAGCCTCCGCCCTTCCCTTGCCCGGGCGGAACGCAGTGTTGCCTGCAGGACTGAGCGTTCTCAACCTGCCGCGGGAAATGGGGGTCCTGACCACAGGCAAGTTGCGAAGCTATAAACTCCGACTGGCCTTACCTGTCAGCTACGACACGATTTACGGGGTCAGCTGGTCGCCCGACGGGAAATTAGTGGCTTTCGGTTGTGCCGATAATTCCTTGCGCGCCATTGAGGCAAGCACGGGCAAACAGGTCTTGTATCAGGGCGCGCACCAAGACTGGGTACTGGATACCGCCTTTTCCACGGATGGCTCGCACCTTGTGTCCGTCAGTCGCGATATGAGCATGAAGCTAACGGAAGTGGCGACGCAGCGGTTCGTGGACAACATCACCAGCATTACGCCTGGCGCACTAAAAGGCGGGTTGACCACCGTTTGCCGGCATCCCCGCAAGGACATCGTGCTGACAGGCGGCTCAGACGGTGAACCGAAAATCTACCAGGTTTACCGCACCAAAGCCCGCCAGATCGGTGATGACTTCAATTTGATTCGCAAATTTGAACCCTTGCCTGGCCGGATTTATTCAGCCGAATTCAGCCCCGATGGCAATCGCTTCGTTGCGGGTGCTAGTTCCTACGGCACCGGCGAGATTCGCGTTTATGACGCCAATAGCGGCAAACTGCTGTGGCGCTTCGATCAGGCTGGCCCAGTGTATGCGGTCTGCTACAGTCCCGAGGGCCGCGTTGTGGCCGCTGGCGGATTTGACGGCACGCTTCGCCTCTTCGATGCGGAAACGGGCAAACTCCTGAAGGCCTTCGTGCCAGTCCCGCTGGTGGCAAAGCGTCAAGCCCAAGCCAACCCATGAAATCCAGTATTCCATTAGCCAAATTTACGCTGCGGAAACAGGAGCCAGGAAGATGAAACGTGCTAGCAGGTGCTTGGTGGCGCTGCTTCTATTAGCCAGCACACTGCCGAGCTGGGGACAAACGGAGAAACTCCCGACCGGTGCCCAGGTCATCCGCTTGGAGGCTTTTCCCGACCGGATCGAACTGGTGGGGCCGTTTGCTTACCGCCAGGTGCTCGTCACTGCCCATCTGGCGAATGGCGAGACCTTAGACGCAACACGCATGGTGCGGTATGAGGCACCCGCTAATCTTGTCAAAATTTCACCGCTGGGTCAAGTTGAGGCCGTTGGCGACGGAACGGGCGAAGTCCTGGTGCAGCTGGGGAATCAATCCCTGCGGATTCCGCTTAGCGTGCGGGGGGTGCGCGACAAGTACAGCGTGAGTTTCGTTCAGGATGTCATGCCGGTCTTGAGCAAACTCGGTTGCAATGCGGGTACCTGCCACGGTGCCGCGAAAGGCAAGAATGGCTTCAAACTTTCCCTGCGGGGCTACGACCCGATTTTCGACCACCTGGCACTGACTGATGACGTCGAGGCCCGCCGCTTCAATCGCGCTGCCCCGGAACGAAGCTTGATGCTGATGAAACCAGCGGGAGCAGTGCCGCACGTAGGCGGTGTGCTCATACAGCCCGGGGATCGGTATTATGAAATGCTCAAGCTGTGGATCAGCCAAGGCGTGCCCCTCGATAAGAATGCTCCCCGTGTCGTCGGCATCGAAATTTTTCC
>BEIM01000124.1 GCA_002898995.1 bacterium HR36 | reverse complement strand
AGTGCAGGCAGAAGGTTCGGCCGTAGCTTTCGCCGAGGTGCTGCAACAGGTTCGCCAGGACATGGCCCGCGTCTCGACTCGCCTGTACAAGACCGATCCTGGTACGGAAACCCAAGCGATCGAACGCGATATCATTGACATGCTCAAGGAGATGATCGAAGCGCTCAAGAAGGCTCAGGATAATATTCGCCAGCAACAACAGCAGGGTGGCAACCAGGGCGGCAATCCCGATCGGAACCAGCGGCTGATTGACCTAATCGCCGAATTGAAAATGATTCGCTCCATGCAAGAACGGATTTACCGCCGCACGGTGATGTACGGGAAAAAATACCAGGGCGAGGCGGCCACCACGCCAGATATTGTGCAAGAGTTGCGGGAATTGGCCCAACGGCAATTGAAGCTGCACCAAATCACCGAAGCCATCGTCAAGGGGAAGAACCGATGAAACGAGCCTTGTGCGTTCTGGTAGTCGGAACTGGCTGGCTCTGGGGCTGTACGGCAGTGCAGGGCCAGGAGCAAGTTTCCTTTGGCCGGATCAAACCGCCTGCTCCCGAGCAAATCCGGGCGCAGCTATTTACTTGGCTCAAAGAGCAGGCGAAAGTAGATGGGGAAAAACTGCGGCAAGCGGAAACGCTGTGGGCGGCAGAATCGCGGCCAGTGTTGGCGCGCGTCGCGGAGATCCTTGCCCTGGGCAGCCCAGAAGCTCAACGACTTTTGGAGCAAGCCGCCAATCCCGAAGCTATAATGCCCACCGAAGTTCCTGCGCTCATTCGGCAATCGGCTGACCCGTTTTTCAAGGCGAATCTCGGGTTGGCGTATGCGCGATTGTTGTGTCTGCGAAAAGCCTACGAGGAAGCGCTAGAAGTCCTGAAGCTAGTTCGGCCCGAGCACGTGGTCGATCCAGGAGCTTATTACTTTTACCGCGCAGTTGCGGAACACAAGACGTTAAACCGCGAAGAGACGCTACGTTCTGTAGATAGGCTGTTCGACCAGGTGGAGGGCGTGCCGGAGCGCTACTTCGTGCTGGCCAGCCTGCTCAAGTACGACCTGCAAAGCTGGGATGGCCGCAAAAATCTCGACTATGTGGCGCGAAGGATGGACGAAATTTCTGGACGTTTGGACAACGCGCGGGGCGGCCCCAAGACGCAGGCGAAACAGAAGGAAATCCTCGATTTGCTGAGCAAGATGATTGACCAGTTAGAGCAACAGCTGCAGCAACAGCAAGCTGGTGCAGGACAGGGTGGCGGTGGACAAGGTGGTGGCCGTTCCAGCGGTGGGCCACCTGGGGGTGGAACCACCCGTTCGTCCGGGCCAGCTACCGACAGCGGGATCCTCGGCGGCGCTGGCGAAGGGAAAGTGGACATGAAGGAATTGATCAAGCGGCCCGACCTTTGGGGCAAGTTGCCGGAAAAGGAGCGGGTTAAAGTTCTCGAAGCCGTTCGCCGGGAATATCCTCCACATATTGCCGAGGCCATCGAAGCTTATTTGCAGCAAATTGCCAAAAGCAGCGAACCAAGATGACACCTGAGCGAACGCGTCCTACCCACATCCTGGCCAGCATTGCCACTTTTGCGGGAATTGGAGCCCTGCTGGCATTGCACTGCGGCTCCTTGCAGGTCACAGCTCAGCAAGTGCAGAGAACGCCCGTGGAGGTGCGCCTAATTGATGGCGCGGTACTGCGTGGCCAGCTGCAGAGCATTACTGATAAGCACATCACCCTCCAAGCGGGGCTTGAACGGATTGCCAAACCGCTGACCGAAGTGGTGCAGATAGCTTTCAGCGCTGACTCGGGTCAACTTGGTGTCGCCCCGGAAGCCCAACAAGCGCAAATTCGCCTTACGGATGGTACGACGTTACTGGCGCAAAAAGTGCTGCTGCGCCCGCAGCAGCTGGAGTGCCAACTCTTTTCGGGCAAGGCGATATCGTTGCCGTGGGACCGAATGCGTTGGGTACTACTTCACGCCCAAGATGCCCGAGCACGCACGGAGCTAGAACAAACACTCGCGAAAAAACCCGCGCAGGACGTGGTGCTGGTTCTCAGCCGCGATGGCCAAGCGATCAATGCGTTCAGCGGCATTATCCTGGGCAGCGATGAGAAAGGAACACGCCTGAATTTTCGGCTGGAGGAAGACGTGGTGCCCATTGACCCGGCCCGCTTGCGGGGCATGATATTTGCCCGCCGAGCTGAGTCTAAGAACGCGGATGGCGTGCGCGTGATGGACAGGTTCGGCAATACTTGGGTGGCTAAGAACATCGCTTGGCAAAACGACCGCCTGCGTCTGGACACTTATGACGGGCTGAGCGCGGAATTACCATACGCCCAGATAGCCACGGTGGACTTGAGCCAAGGACGGTTGGCGTATCTCTCGGACCTGGAGCCGTTGCGTGTTGAAGAAAAGCCGATTCTGGCGAACATCTGGCACTATCGCCGCGACCGTAACCTGGCAGGGGGGCCTATTAGCCTGGGGCAGCGCGTTTACCGTAAGGGGCTTACGGTCCATTCGCGCACTGTTTTGGAGTATCACGTGGAAGGATACCGCGAATTTCGGTGCATAGTGGGCGTGGAGGACAGTGTGTCCGGTCCGGCGAAAGCAGTGGTGCGGATTGAAGGAGATGGCCGGGAACTGTTCCAAGCCACGGTCAGCGCAGGCGACAAACCTCGGGAGCTGGCTCTGCCCATAGAAGGAGTGGTCCGCTTGCGGCTGATCGTGGACTACGGCGATGACCTCGACCTGGGAGACCATGTTGCGTTTGCCGAGGCGCGAGTGATCAAATAAGGCGTGTTGCGTGTGCGATTGCCTCTCGCGGAGGAGCGTGCCGGCATGGAGATCAGGGGAATGAACCAAAGGCAAGAGCGAGTCAGAGTGTTGGTGTCCTTCTGGCTGGCCAGCTTGTGGCTGGTTAGCGGCTTGGGGTTGTTGGGGGCGCTAGCTCTCGACCCGATTGTGCTGCAAGATGAAGCCCAGCGGATCGCAGTCATCGAGAAATTGACACCCAGCGTGGTTGCGGTGTTTGACCGCATTGGTCGCGGGGGTGGATCGGGGGTCTTGATTGATGAGCAGGGTTACGCCTTGACCAACTTTCACGTTGTCCAACCCACTGGCCCAACTCCGCGTTGTGGCCTGGCAGACGGCCAGCTTTACGACGCGGTGGTGGTCGGGTTAGACCCTGTGGGTGATGTCGCGGTTATCAAGCTGATTCCGCCCAAGCCTGAGTTTCGGTTCCCTTATGCGCCGTTGGGCGACAGCGACACTGTGCGGGCTGGGGATTGGTCTGTTGCTGCGGGCAATCCGTTCCTGCTGGCCACCGACTTCCGCCCGACTATTACCTTTGGCCTGGTTTCGGGCATTCACCGCTATCAGTATCCCGCGGGCACGTATTTGGAATACACGGATTGCATCCAGATTGACACTTCCATCAACCCTGGCAATAGCGGCGGGCCCCTGTTCAATGTGCGCGGTGAGGTGATTGGCATTAACGGCCGCGGCTCGTTTGAGAAACGGGGGCGGGTTAATAGCGGCGTGGGCTACGCTATTTCTATCAACCAGATCAAAAATTTCCTAGGGCACTTGCGTGGTGGCTTGCTGGTGGATCACGCAACTATGGGCGCGGCAGCGCGGACCGGCGAAGATGGACGGGCCTATGTCTTTGATATTCTCGAGCGCTCCGATGCCTATCGCCGCGGTTTGCGTATCGGCGACATGATTGTTTCGGTGAATGACCGCCCCATTGGAAATGCCAATCAGTTCAAGAATGTGCTCGGGATCTTTCCTAAAGGTTGGCGCATTCCGATCGTTTATGAGCGGGTGGATAAAGACGAGAGTCGGGTCGTCCGCAAAGAAATCTTGGTGCGGCTCATGGGGCTGATCCCCCGTGAGATTCCCGAAGAACGCAAGCCCGAAAAACCCGAGGAACCGAAGCCCGGCGAAAAACCAGTCCCAGGAAAGCCGATTCCACTCAAGCCCCAAAGGCTCATCAAGCCCGAAGGGGAAGGTGCCAAATATTACGTGCCACGGCCGGGCTTCGGCAATTACTACTTCAACGAACTGGAGCGAAAACGCGTACTGCAAGCGCTACCACAGGCCAACCTGCCGACCGATGTTCCTTGGCTCTTGCAGGGTGAGGTGGACGTGTATGACGAGACCACGGGCAAACCCGTGCGGCATCCGTTTACGCTGCGGCTAAACGGCAAGACCGTGCGGATGCGCCTCGGTTCGCTGGATTATGAAACTGAGCCGTTGCGCGTCGGGGAAGCGATCGCCAATCTGCGCCAGCCGCCCGGCAGTGGCGGATTACTCGTAGCCATGCATTACTGGCGCGTTCTGCTCGTGGAGCAGGAAAAGGGCTTTGAGCAAGGTTTATTTTACGGTGGTTATGAACCGTTTTATCCCGATGGCACGAGTAAATCGCGGACAATGACCGAGGTGCTCAACGGCACCAGCGGGCCATTTTCGGTGAAAATCTTCACCCAGCCAAGCCAAAAGCGTCTTTGCGGATTGGAGTGCTATCCGGAAGAGGATGCCGATCCGTGCGAGTTAATCTTCTCGCCTGAACCTGGGCCGAGGCCGGCAATCCCGGCTAAGGTAGAAGTGCGATTCGGAGATCGGCATTGGGGAACGTTACATATCCAAAAGTGCGAACCAGACACAACGCAGGGCAAGCCATGAGGCGGAGTGCGGGGCGAATGCCAGTGCAGGAAATGGTCCTAGCGCGGTGGCATCGGCTGTATGGTTACTGTGGAGCGGCGGGCGTTCATCTGCCGAGGGCTCGAAGCTTGGGCAGCGTGTTAGCGGCCTGGTGCTGCGGCGCTGCACTGCTTCTGGCGCAACCGTTGCCCCACCCGCATACCGGCTCGTTCACCCAGCTTGTCCGTGAAGTTCAGCCGAAAGTGGTGAAAATCTACGGTGCTGGTGGTTATGTGGGGATAACCGACTATTGCAGCGGCGTATTGATCTCGGCGGACGGCCTGATCCTGACCGTATATTCGCCGACCTTGGATACAGAAAACCTGCGAGTCCATCTCTACGATGGGACGCGACACGATTGCGAGCTTGTAGCCGCCGAGCCCCTACTGGATGTGGCCCTGTTACGGATCCGAGATGGGGAGAAGAAATTTCGCGACCTACCGTTGCATCATTTTGATCTGGATCGGCCGACTCCCAAAGTACAGGTAGGCGATTGGGTGCTGGCGTTCAGTAACTGCTTCCAGATAGCCACACGCGAAGAGCCGCTTAGCGTGCAGCGCAGCGTTATTGCCGCCATAACGCCGCTGGCGGCTCGCCGGGGGGTTCACGAGTTGCCCTATCAGGGTACGGTGTACATTCTCGACGGGATTACGAATAACCCTGGTTCGCATGGCGGGGCGGTGGTCAGTCGGCGCGGCGAACTTATCGGACTTATCGGCAAGGAGGTGCGCAATACCCTGACCGAAACCTGGGTGAATTACGCGATCCCGATCGAGGCGCTCAAGGAATTCGTCGCCAAGGCGCGTAGCGGTAACTACAAGCCTTTGGAACGCAAGAAACCCATCGTCGAAGACCGAGGCGGATTTACAGGGATCGTGTTAGTGCCAACCATCCTGGATCGTACCCCGCCTTATATTGACGAGGTGCTGCCTGGTTCGCCCGCAGAGAAAGCGGGATTACGTCCCGATGACCTGATTGTCATGGTGCGACTACCGGCGCGCGACGGCTCAGGGACTTACGAGGAACACGTGGTCCAGAGCGTGGCCCATTGGCGCGAGCTGACGCTGCCGGTAGAGCCGGGGTCGAAACTGCAGGTGATCGTGCGCCGGCAACAACAATTGCTACGGATGGATGTCGAGGTGGAGCGGCGGCCGGGCTTTCGTCCAGCCAAACCTGAGCCATAAAAGTCAGCCGGCCAACCCGGCGGGATTACCCCCACCGCTCCTTGAGACTCGGAGAGAGAATGCCTCATTCTGCTGAAGCGAGTGCGAACATGCGTGTGGTGGTGGCGGTCATAGCGGCAGTCGTGCTGGGTCTTTGCGGTCTTGTGTCGGCACAGCAAGGGAAGCTTGCGCCCCCTGCTCCGCAAGCGAGCGAAAGGTTAGATGAGGCCTGGGAGCAGGCGACGCGCGAAGCGGTGGCTCGTGTAGCCCCGTGCGTTGTGCAAATCGTGACCAACATTGGTTTGGAGGCCATTCCGGTCGAATCCAAACCCAGCAAACCAGGCACAAAACCAGGGGGAGGAGCGTTGCTTCGCGGGCAAGGCCCGACCACGGGGCTTATTGTGACGCCCGACGGTTACATCATCACCAGTTCGTTCAATTTTCTGCACATCCCCCGCGAGGTTACCCCAACAATCCTGGTGCGGATCCCGGGCCGCCCTGATCCGTTGCCTGGCCGGATCGTCGCCCGGGATGAAACCCGGATGCTGACGCTGCTGAAAGTGGATGCTGACAATCTGCCAGTGCCGCAAGCAGTGCCGATAAAGGAGATTCGCGTCGGGCAGTGGGCGTTGGCTCTGGGACGCACTTTTTCGGAAGCAGCAAATGCCCCGCCTTCGGTAAGCGTGGGAATAATCAGCGCGCTTGGCCGCATCTGGGGCAAAGCCATTCAAACGGACGCCAAGGTTTCGCCCGTCAATTACGGTGGGCCACTGGCTGATATTCATGGCCGAGTCTTCGGAGTGCTGGTACCGATGTCGCCGCGCGGCGACAGTGAGTTGGCAGGGGTGGAATGGTACGACTCCGGCATCGGTTTTGCCGTGCCCTTAGAGGACATTTATCGCGTGCTGCCCCGATTGAAACAGGGGGAGGACTTGCACGCAGCTCAATTGGGCGTAACTTTTGAGCAACCTGCCCCGTTGATCGGTCAAGACCCGACCAAGCCAGCCTCGCAGGGGGGTATTTTCGGAACCTGCCGTATTGCTCGCGTTTGGCCAAACAGCCCGGCAGCTCGCGCGGGACTGCAAGCTGGCGATGAAATCGTCGAGGCTGATGGCAAGCCGATCCGCTGGCAGTTACAACTCCGCCATGTTCTGGGGCCAAAATACGATTTTGAAACGGTCTCCCTCAAAGTAAAACGCGGCGAGAAAATCCTGGATTTCCCGAATATTTCGCTCACCAGGCCCAAAGAGCCGCAGCGCCCTGTCTTTGCGGGGATTTTGCCGATGCGCGACGATGCCCTGCCCGGCGTGGAAATCCGTTATGTGTTCCCGAAAAGTCCCGCCGAGATTGCCGGTTTGCGTGTCGGCGATCGCATCGTCCGCGTGGACAACACTTTCATTCAGAACCCCTGGCACTTGCGGCAAGTGTTGGCCCCATTTCAACCAGGAGCGGAAGTCCAGCTAACTTTAGTCCGGCCTGGGGAAAAGGAGAAAAAGCTGGCGCTGCACACGGTGGCGCTGAAACTTGGCGAAGCAGGAACGGACATTCCCGAGAAGCTACCCGACGCAACCAAGAAAGAAGGGCTGGCAATTCGCAGCGTGTACGCCCCGACAATTCTCAAAGGGCAGGAGCCTTTCTTCGCTAAGCCGCCCAAGGCCAAACCACCGGCCCCACCCCCCGGCAAACCCGGGTTTTTCCGCGAAAAAGACCCAACCAGTGGTCGGGAGTATTGGCTCTATGTGCCCGAGACCTACACTGCGGAAGTAGCGCACGGTTTGGTTATCTGGCTGCATCCTGCGGGTAACCCCATGGAGGAGCCAATCCGCAAAACGTGGGAGCGCTATTGCAAATCGCACGCCTTGATTGTGTACGCGCCCAAAGCGGAGAACCCTAGCGGCTGGCTCACCAGCGAAGGTGATGCCATCGTGCAGGACATCCGTCACCTGCTGACGCAGTACCGAATTGACCCGCAGCGGGTGGTGGCGCACGGATTGGGAAACGGTGGCAGTTTCGCCCTGTATCTAGCGTTGGATGCCCGGGATTGGATTCGTGGGGCGGTGGTCATAGGCGGCCCGCTAGCCAGCCGGATTCCTGATTACGATCCCGCTATGCCACTCGCCGTTTTTTATGTTGCGGGTGGCCGGGACCCCAACATTGAAACTCTCCGCACGGTCCCCCGCGACCTGCAACGTCGGCATTATCCCACGCTGTACCGCGAGATTCCCGAACACGGCACCGGTTACCCCACGGACGCCTCGTTGCTCGACGAGATAGTCCGCTGGATTGACACACTGGACCGCTTGTAGCCAGCTGCGCTTCGCCCGGGCCGCGGTCGGAAGTCGGGGGTTTCGCTCGCGTAGCCGGCGTGAAACTAGCGGTGCGCAGGCAGAGATGGCGGTTGGACAGGAACTGGGTTCGGCTTGTCGCGGGCAAACCCCCGGCTGGGATCGAAGCGCCATTGCGGGCTTGGTTTCGGCGCCAGCCACGGGGCCACGAACAGCAGTAAGCTAAGTGCAACAATGGCCAGCAGCAATACGAGTCGGCTCCAGTGTGCTGCCCGGGAGCAGGGGGCGTCGGCCCTCGTGGTCGCGGGCATAAGCCCATCGTGGAGCGTAGATGGCACCACTGTCTGCAGCTGCACCAGGGGTGGAAGCTGCTGCGGTATGTGCTGGCGGAAAAATTCGCGCAGCCACTGCTCCGCCAGTTGTTCCTGGGAGTGCTCCAGGGACAGGTTATCGTTATCATGACGATTCATGCGGAAAATTCTCCGGTCTGCAGAAGCCTGGCGGCAAGGCGTTGGCGCGCACGCGTTAGTCGCATCTGCACCGCCGCCACAT
>BEIM01000123.1 GCA_002898995.1 bacterium HR36 | reverse complement strand
AATAGCCGGCTGGAAATGAATCCAACATGAGCGGCCCCGGCGGCTGCGCGTAGGGGTTCCACACTAGCTTATTCAGATTGCATCGGCCATCCAAATCGGTGATAAAAAACGCGAAAAGGGGCTTATAGGTAAGGGGCTTATAGTTGCGCTCATCGGGACCTACCTGCGGCGGGAAGCCCAGGTCCATCCAGATGGAATCGTTGCCGTAGTGCAGCTGGCCATTAGGTAACCTGACCGGGATGCCTGGTGGCAAATTGCGGACATCCCCGCCAATGTCGGCCGGCGGCGGAAAGTTCGGATGCAACAGCGGGTGCGGCCGAAACACCAGCGCTTGCCGCAACGCCACCGGCATCGCTGTGTTTGACCCAGGAGGCCGCCAGTTCGGGTCTGTCCAGAACCCATTGTACTGGGGATCGTACGGATCAAATGACGGTGGAGGTGGTGAGGGGGGTGGATACGGCAGGAACGTATTTTCAAGGGGCAGCTGTCGCCGAATGAACGACTGAGCCGTTGCCACGAATTGTCCGGTGTTAGAATCGTAAGAAAGATGGCCCAGGAAGACGTGATTCATGTCCGGGTAGGTGTAGGGCGGATTACAGGAACCGTCCTGAGCCGGGTCATAACTACGGTTGACGTAACAGGTGGCGTAGTAATGGTCGTACCAAGTGTTTGGTGCGTTTGGTGCGTAGTAATTGTAATCTGGGCCGTGCAGTCGGCCGGTGCCCGAAAAAGGCTCCAGTCCTTCCGAGCCGAACATATTGCGTAACAGGCTGTGCGTGGCGATATGCGTCTTGAACGGGCCATTGTGCGGCGGGCCATTGTCTGGCTCGTCGAAAATCAACGTGCGTAGCGCATAAGCCAGCAAGGCATCGGGATCGGGCCGCGTGCGGTTGGCGTTTTCCAGAGACATACGCGAAATCGTCGTTTCCTGCCCGGCGTAGTAGTAAAAGGCGATACTGACCACGGCAAACAGGCTGAGCATGGCCACAACTACAAACAGGATCATTCCCTGTCGGGTTCGGCTGTCCGGCCTCATATCTTTCTCCCCTGAGTCGCAGAGTTGAAAGCCGCTCGCTAGATCGATTATCGGGATTGTTCCTCCCGTCGGAGATTGCGGTCGTCGCTGCCTAGAGCGACTCGTTGATCACGATGTCGCGCATCTGCTGCGTCTTGGGCTCAAACACGCGAATGCGAATCCAGATGCCCTGCAGCGGCTGGTTCGCGCTGGAATCGTAGGAGCTATCATTCACCGCGCCATTCTGGATCACCTTCACGTCGAAAGAGACGACGTTCGTGAGAATGACGTCCTCGCCCTGGCGGTTCCCCGGTAAAGGCTGAGGAGGCCAGAATCTGTTCTTCTTGTCGGTGGCAACATCCGTAGGTTTGTTTACCTGGCCACCTGCGCCAACACTAAAGTCGTACTGCTGGGGATTAGAAGACACAGCCGGGGGGGGATCAAAGTCTTGAGGCCCCTTGGCAAAATGCGATGGAAAGAGCAGCAGTTTCCGAATGTGGAGCCGGTAAAGTCTGGCGGCCGGCCCGCCGTTGTCAGGATGGGCGGGGTGATCGGTCGGCACCGTGGCAGCTTGCTTGCTCGGATCTTCCCCGTCGGGTTGCCCCGAGAGGAAGATCGCAATCTCGGCCCATTGCGAGCGGTAGGTGTCGCCCTGCTGGTAGCGCGATTCCGGGTACCCGGTAGGACTACTACTCGCAAAGCCGGGCGGGGCCAACGTTTCAAAAAAATCGCCCGGACTATTCCCGATCAGCCGCACCGTGAAGTTCAGCCCATCATCCACATCAATCTCGCCGATAGGCTGGTTACCCTCAATTACGGCGAAAAAGCCCTCTTTGGGCTGGCGGCTGGGGTCACTTGAGTCAATTTCGCTGACGCGCAGATCCCCCTCGAAGTGCCGCTGCCGGAGAAGGAACCGTAGCTCCCGCTCGAAGTTGCCCAGGTCGGTGGAACCGATTGCCAGTCCGCGGGCTATGCGCATCGCCCGCAACGCCGCATCATAGGCCATCGCCAGAATGCTCATAACCAACAGCATTATCGCCAATACCACCAGCATCTCCACCAGGGAGAAGGCTTGCCTTCCTGGGCGATGTAAGGTGAAACAGTGTCGAGGCGATCGCATCGTTGTTTACCTCCGCGAAATGATGCCTAATTCCAATGCTTCGACGGCCTGGGGCAACACGATAACTGTAGAGGAATTCGCCCGCGCCGCGGGTACAAGCTCTCCAGATGCCCAGCGATAAACGTAGCCGTTATCCCCGTCCAACAGGATGGCCCGTGGGGGCGGGCTTGGGAAAATGGGCTGGGCGGGGTTGGTCGCTGTCAACGTAAATTGACTCGCCCTCAGGGAAGCATTGTTCAGGACGTACGGCGATGCGCTCCCATCAAAGTCTTCAAAAACCACGACGCTGACATCCACTAGGGTTTGGTCAGGATTGGCGGTGGGGACTGGTCGCACCGCTAGCGCAGCGGTATAGCGCTCCGGGTCAGTGGGATTGAGCCTGTGCCCTGTGAGAAAAGGCCGTAGATCCACCTGCCCGGTAGTCGGATTGGCGTAGGTGCTGATCTGCTGGTATGGCCCCTGGATGTCCAGAGTCAAACCCAGTTTCGCATCAGCGGGAGAATAAGGAGTGTTAGTGCCATTAAAGGGAACCGCGGGTGGAATGGGTGGCGACTTCGCTGGTTGATAAACCCAGGCGAACGAGTTGAGCGCTGGTTGCGGCAGATTAGGGCCGAGAACTCTAGACAGGGAAGCAAAATTTTCTAACGACTGTTGCGCCGCCGCAGAGCGTATGGTGCGGTTCACTTGCATGACACCGGCAATGATAAACACGGTCAAGGCCAACAGTCCGATAGCCAGCACAAAGATCGAGGTCAGTGCTTCGACGAGCGTAAACCCCCGGCGCGTCATGGTGAGCTCCTACTTGTCACTGGCGATTCGGACGAAGTAGTAAGGGTCTCCGTTTCCAAGGTTGGGATCGGTGTTGACGGCAAAAGTGGCGACCCTTCCTGTGCTAACCTGGACGCCAACCAGTACGCTATCTTCTGGCCGCATCACATAGTTGTTGCCACTAGCATCCGTGCTGTACAACCCAACCCAGAAGACCATCCAGCCGTTCACCATCTTGTCCGACAGAAACGAGTTGCCAGGTATCACCACCGATCGCTCTGACCCGAAGATAACAATAGGCGTTCCCGGGCCATAATAAGCCCCTGGTGTCGGGTACGTATTGGGTCTGGACCGCGACAGATCTATGGCAACGTTAGCCTCTAGCCGCCAGACTTGCGGTTGGAATTGCAGGGGCCCAACTTGAGGGAGGCCGGTTCCGGGCACGTAGTTCCTCGGCATCGGACACAGGGAATAAATCTGGTAGTTGGAGAGTAAACGGCCCTGGAGCTGTTTCGGATCGGGCGGCTGTAGATGAAGCTGAGACATTGAGCTGGAAATGTACAGTTGGTGCGCCTGAAGCAATGGCCTTTCATTAGGCTGGGGGTTCCGCCAGCCCGGATTGTTCGGATCCCAGAGCCACTCCTGAGTTTCGTTTGGCGGAGGAAGATTGGGCGGGGGAGGCTGCGGATTAGCTGCGCTAGGAGGGTTAGGCCCTGGCAATTGCGAAATCAACCCGCTTTGAGCCTGACCAGTGACCACCAAATACATAGGTTGCTCCGGGCCATACATATTGCTGGGCTTGTCATACAGGGGCGGGCTCAGGCTTGACAGGGAGTAGGGCTGCCATTGGTTGCCATTCCATACCCGTAAGCTCACTACGCGGGAGTGGTAACCTGACCGACCGGCTGAAGTCGCTACGTACCCGGGATACTCCATCCAACTTATGGAGGGTGGTTCGGGAACGCGCAACCATCGCAACTCGACCTCTTCCAGCTGGTCAAACCAATTTGAAGGGAAGTTAGGCGGGACATTGTTGCTACGAGTCAGAGCTAGGCCACGTAGCTGCCTCAGGCCCATCGCAAGGATTTGCGCTTGGAGTACAGCCTTGCTCACTTCGTTACCAGCTTGTACATTGGCATTGGAACGAGTCAAGTAAACCGTGGCTGGCACGGCCAGGCTCATCACCGCGAGGATAATGGCCATAACCACAACCAACTCCGCGAGCGTAATGCCTCGGCGAGTTACATGGGGCTGTTGCAGCATACACCACCTCGTGTTGCATTTTGCAGCAATAGTACTAGCCCGGTGCGGTGCAGAGCCACCTAGTATGGCAAAGTGCAAATAGTGTGCCGACCAAAAGTAGCAGGGCCGATAATGCCAGAGAAATGGGTCGGCGAATGTCACCGCTCGGCCAAATTACAGAGGGAAGGCCGCTCTGGCGCTGGCTACCCCTAGACCATTGCCGCGCTGAGTACCCAAAGCCAGGCCGCGCCGAGAGTTAGGAGTTACCCCCCGGCGCCGGCGCTGAGTTTTTCGAGAATGGCCAGCATCGGCATGAACAACGCCACGACAATGAAGCCGACACAACCACCTAAGAATAAGACCATGAGCGGTTCGAGGAGTTTCACAAGTCCCTGGACAAGCACATCCACTTCTTCGTCATAGACGTCAGCAATTTTGTTGAGCATTTTGTCGAGTTCGCCGGTCTCCTCGCCGACGTCAATCATGTTGACGACCATGTCGTCCACGAGTCGGCTCTCTTTCATGGGCATGGCAATGCTTTCGCCTTCCCGCACCGACTCGAAGACGCGCTGGAACATTTCCTCAAAGACGGCATTGCCAGCGGTTTCCTTAACGATGGACAGTGCCTCCAGGATCGGCACGCCGGAACTGACCAGCGTGCCCAGAGTGCGCATGGTGCGTGCTACGATGGTTTTTTCCAAGATGCCGCCGATGACTGGTACATGGAGCCAGATCCAGTCCAGGACGTAACGGCCCCAGTACATGAGGCGGAGCAACCGGCAGAAAATCAGCCAGCCGATCAACACCAGCGGCATGATCCAGAAGTAGTTTTTCATGAAGTCGGAGATGTCGAGGAGGGTTTGCGTCATGGCCGGCAGTTTCATCTCGAAGTTGGTGAAGATTTCCTTGAACTTCGGAACGATGGCGATCATGATGAAGGAGAGGATGGCGATGGCAGCCAGGATGACCACCACCGGGTAGATCATGGCACCGATCACCTTGCGTTTGAGGCTCTGAGCCTTTTCTTTGAAGTCGGCAAGACGGCGGAGGATGACTTCGAGAGCGCCGCCGACTTCGCCGGCCCGCACCATGTTGACGTAGAGGCGGTCAAACACTTTGGGGTGGCGCGCCAAGGCCTCGCTGAGAGCGGAACCACTTTCGACATCGTCCACCACGTCAATCAGGGCGTTCTTGAGCACGCCGGGTTTCATCTGGCCTTTGAGGATTTTTAGACTTCTGAGCACTGGCAAACCGGCATCCTGCAGCACGGAGAACTGGCGAGTGAACGTGCACAACTGTTTTTGCGAGACCCCGCCGATGGTGAAGGTTTTGCCCTTCTTTTCTTTCTTTTTGCCGGCTTTACCCGCCTTTTTTCGCCCGTCGCGGACTTCCTGCAGGCGGGTAACGAAATAGCCCATCTGGCGGATTTTCTGTTGCGCCTCTTCCTCGGAGGCAGCCTCAATCGAATCCTTGACCTCCTCGCCTTTGGCGCTCATCGCCTCAAACTTGTAGGTCGGCATAGCGTCAGCCCCTTATTAGGCGTGTTGGCCGTTGCGTTTCGGGAAGCGGTCAGCACCGATGTTATCGCAGCTTCGGATGGCGGCCGCCAGCTAGCCCGCAGCCATTTGGCCCATGGCATGCAGCCGCGGGCTGGTTCCTGTACCCTGCTAAGCCTCTCTGATTGCGCAGCCCGCGGTATTCCTGGCGGCAGCGGCCATTCCCTAAAGTGGACACCTGCCACAATGCTAAAGGTTAGCCTTCTTCCTCGAAAGCGGTTTCGCGGACGACCTCTTCGATAGTTGTGATCCCACTGAACAAGGCACGTAAGCCGGCCTCGCGCAGCGTGGTCATGCCCATTTTGCGTGCGCTCTGGCGAATGGCATCGGTGGAGGCATTATTCGCGATGAGATCACGAATGGGATCACTTATGACCAAAAGCTCAAAAATTCCGGTGCGCCCCTTGAAGCCGGTGTTATTGCAGCGCTCACAACCCCGGCCGTAATAAAATTTCTTGCCCTGTACCTGTTCGGGAGTTAGGTTCAACTCCATGAGCAGTTCTTTGCCCGGCTCATATTCGGTGCGGCAATCTGGACAGATGCGGCGCACCAAGCGTTGCGCTAATACGCCTTCGAGAGTGGCGGTGATAAGGTACGGTTCAATGCCCATGTCCCGCAGGCGGGTCACAGCACTGGGAGCATCGTTGGTGTGCAGCGTTGTCAGCACCAGGTGGCCAGTCAACGCTGCCTGTACCGCGATCTGAGCGGTTTCGACGTCGCGGATTTCACCGACCATGATAATGTCGGGATCGTGCCGCAGAATCGCCCGCAGCACGTTGGCGAAGGTAACTCCGATGTCCGGGTTGATCGGCACCTGGACAATGCCATCCAGATCATACTCAATGGGGTCTTCCGTAGTGATGATTTTGTCGGTAACGCTATTGAGCTCATTGAGCGCCGAATAAAGTGTGGTGCTCTTGCCCGCACCCGTTGGGCCGGTTACCAGGAGAATGCCATTGGGTTTGCGGATCAGTTCGCGAAACTTCGCCAATGTGTCTGGGTCCATGCCGAGGCGGTCGAGGTCGAGCTGCACGACCGTACGGTCGAGCACGCGGATGACCACACTTTCGCCGAACATGGTCGGCAACACGCTAACGCGCATATCCACCGGGTTGCCACCGACGTTAAGTTCAATTCGCCCATCCTGAGGCAGGCGGCGCTCGGCAATATCCAGGTTGGCCATCACTTTGATACGCGAGCTAATTGCCGGCGCCAGATGCCGCGGTGGCGGCACCAGTTCGTACATCACACCATCACAACGGTACCGCAACTTGTACTCTTCTTCAAACGGCTCGAAGTGAATGTCGCTGGCCCGGTCCTTGATACCCATCAGCAGCACCATGTTGATGAGCTTGCGCACCGGGGCAGCATCTTGCAACTCCTGGAGACTCTCCAGGTCAATGCTCGTTTCGTGTTGGCGGAAATGCTTGCCGATCTCAGGATCTTTCTCGAGCTGCTGAATGATGTCCACAATGGACTCTTCCTTGCCGGCATACGCCTTGGCAATCGCTTCCTGCAAGGCTTTGCTGCTGGCAAGCACAGGCACGACTTGTTTGACGCCCAGAAAGTTACGCAGGTCATCGAGGGCCGGCAGATTGGCTGGATCGGCCATGGCCACGGTCAGCACGTTATCCTTAAAAGTCAACGGCAGCACTTTGTACACGCTGGCCATGGTTTCGGGAACGGCTTGGATCGCTTCCGGCTGAGGCTTAACTTCTTGCAGATTGACAACCTTCAAATTGAACTGCTCGGCCAGGGCCTGCAACAATTGTTCTTCGGTAATCAGGCCGCGAGCAATGGCCACTTGACCAATTGGTTGCTGCAAAGTGCGCGCTTCGTTGAGCAGATCCCAGAGTTGATCCTCGTCAATGAAACCTAGGTCGACCAAAATTTGGCCGAGCTTACGCCGACCGCCCGTGGCTTTGTCAGCTAGACGTTTGGCGGTTGGCTTTTGCGTGTCCGCGGCCTTAGCTGGGGTCCGAGCTGGTGGCGGACTGGGCTTCCTGACCGCAGTGGCGGAAGCCGCTTGCCCTGACGCGGCCGCAACTCGATTGGCTACGCTGGCTGGCGGTCTATCGGTGCCGGCAGGTTTTGCGGGAGCTGTGCCCGCAGCAGGTTTTGCTGTCGCACCAGTGGGTGCCGCCGGTTTTGCGGATGGTGCAGAACCACCAGCCGGGACGGGTTTGGCCGGCGTTGCGTTGGTTCCTGCGCCACCAACGGGTTTGGCCGCCGACGGGTTCCCGCCACCCTCCGGCCTGGGTTTGGGGGTCTCCGGTGTAGGATTCGGAGCTTTTTGCGACATGGCTATCTCACAGCTTGGCAAATGGGCAACGCGGTTACGTCCGCTTCGTGGATATGATTCTGCACACTCCCTCGCAAAATGGCCGTTGTCTGGCGGCGCGGGCCACGCCGACTTCTCGCATCACGCTGCGGCAATCCCTGCACTTCAGCTGGTGAAGCAGCGCCTCGACTAGTCCTCGTCTTCATCTTCATCATATTCCTCTTCTTCTTCCTCGTACTCCTCCTCTTCCTCCTCGTATTCTTGCTCAATGCCGCGCTCAGCTAGCGCGATACGCTGGGCGAGCTCGGCGGGACGATTGGCACGGAGCAAGACCTCTTCCTTGTCCACCAAACCTTCCTTCCACAACTGAAAGAGATTATCGTCCAGCAAAAACATGCCTTCCTTGCGACCGGTCTGAATGACGGATTCGATACGGTAGATTTTGTTTTCGCGGATAAGGTTCTGGATCGCAGGGGTAACCACCATCATTTCGTAGGCAGCCACCAGGCCGCCATTTTTCCGTGGCAACAGGGTCTGAGAAAGCACACCGATAAGGGCGGTGGAGAGTTGGGTGCGAATTTGATCCTGCTGCTCCTTGGGGAAAACGTCCACAATGCGGTTGACGGTGCTAGCGGCGCCGCTGGTGTGCAGGGTCCCGAACACGACGTGACCGGTTTCTGCGGCTTCGCTGGCGGTCTGGATGGTTTCCA
>BEIM01000122.1 GCA_002898995.1 bacterium HR36 | reverse complement strand
ATCCATCGGCGTTGCGATTCCTGTGGTGAACGTCCGTCGGCTGTCTACGATGAGACTCGCCGTGAAGAAATCTGCACTATTTGCTTTCAGGAACGCCGTAAGGGTCGGATAGAAAGACGTCGTTATGTGGACCAGTTCGATCAGTGGTGCAAGGAGCAATATCGCCTGGAAACCGGCTTCGAAAAGCCCGAATCGTTGAGCGAGGTTGCGGGCTCAGCAGGCCGCATTGCCGTTATTTACGCGGATGGCAACAATATGGGCGAATTGCTCCAGAGCGCTAGAAATGTTGAAGATTTCGGAGCCCTATCGGAAGCTCTGCGCCGGGCTATTAGAGACGCCGTTTTCCAGGCCCTGTTCGAGGTTTTTCTTCGTAACACCTCGCCTAAAAAGAAAAAGAAATACGCTCCTTTTGAGATTATCGCACTAGGCGGGGACGACGCACTTCTTGTGGTACCTGCCAGTGATGGTTGGGACGTGAGCAGAATACTGATCGAGCGATTCCAAAACCACGGAGAAATCACCGGCTTACGCAAGCGCTTAGGTGACAGCTCGGCGAAACCCGTGCCGTTGACCATCTCAGTTGGTGTGGCGATCGCAGACATGAAGTATCCCATCAGCTTTTTAGTAAATTTGGCGCAAGGTCTGCTCAAGGAAGCTAAGCGGTGGGCTCGCCAGACGCAAGCCGGCACGCTCTGCCACTTGTGGTTGCGCGCCCCAATCATCTCCGAATCTGCTTCTATGGTGCTCAAGCCCCTTTACTATAAACGGGCCAAGTCCTATAGCTATCGTTTGACCGCACGGCCCTATACTTGTGAAGAAGCGGAGCGCCTCACCGACTTAGCCCGGGCCCTGAAACAGCTGGCGAAATCGCAGCGGCGTGCCTTGGCCGAATCCCTGGCTAAAGGGGTTCATGTTTCCCTCAACTATGCTCTATATCAAGCCGCGCGTGTTAAGGGTGGTGATTTGCAGGAGATATTCGAGAAAGCCAGGGAATTAGTATTCCAGCGAGGCAGTGCTACCGAAAGCCCTACGTCCTTCTGGGTGGAGCTTAACGGGCAGCGCACAGGGGATATCGTTTATCAGACTGCTTTGCTCGACGCCTTGGAATTGGCAGATTTGCTTCCGCCGTATAAGTCCGAGGCCCAAACGGACCAACCCAGGAGTCTAGCGGATGGTACATAGATTGGCAATCGCCCTGGATTTTCAGCTACAATCGCCCGTGCATATCACTGGCGAATCGGCCGAACTTTATACGGACAAAGCCTTGCTCCTCGATTGGCAAGGCGAGCATGCTTTGATTCCCGCAACTTCTCTCAAAGGCTGGCTCCGCGACAACATCGAACGGGCTTTGCGGGGTATGAAGATTAGCGTCTGCGACAGCTCTCAGGCAGAGTTACTCTGTGGCCAATGTATAGTGTGCCAGCTTTTCGGTCATCCCCACCGACGAGCTTTGCTGCGATTTTCCGATATTCAACTGACCGAGGACATCCGGGATATACGCATGAACGTTTCCTTGAGCCGTTATCGGCGGGCCAGTTTTGAAGAGCGACTCTTTTCCACCGAATTAGCCTGGCTCCCAAAGTTTTCCTGTTCGATAGATGCCCTAATGGATGACGCTCAACTCGCCCGAACCGCAGCAGCCTTGGTTTACTTAGGAGCG
This sequence comes from bacterium HR36, assembly GCA_002898995.1. Taxonomy (GTDB): domain Bacteria; phylum Planctomycetota; class Planctomycetia; order Gemmatales; family HRBIN36; genus HRBIN36. Next base: position 7,061 of record BEIM01000122.1, on the reverse strand, counting down.
CGAACGGGATTCGCGCTCGGAGCAGCACGCTCGCGCGGCTTAGGTTGGGTTACCCTGACAGGGTATCAGGCAAGTATAGATGGCACGGCACTAAACCCTGAGGATCTGCATCCTCACTTGAAAAACTTGACTGCTGCAACACAGGAAATCACGCCATGACTCTCACCTATCTTAGCTTAAAGCCCGAGCAGCCCATACGAACCGGCGGTATCAAAATCGGCGGCGGCTACTTAGATACCCAGGATTACCTTCCCGGCAGCGTGGTACGTGGGGCCCTGGCGGAATGGCTGAAACTGCAAGGTCTCGAGTCGCAAATCCGCGACACGGTATCTCGATTGCGCTTCGGCAATTTCTTTCCCTCTACGGATGCGCAACTATGGAGCTTGCCGTTTCCGACTACCGCCGTGGAATGCAAATTGCACGGCGGATTTAAGACATCTCCGGGATCAGAAGGGCACGGCATCCGCGATACTTTATTAGCTGCAGTGGCCTATAGTGAACTGATCAAGTCCGGAGCGCGGTTCCCCGTTCCTTTCCTGCTCCGCTGCCTTGAGGCGAAACATAGAGACCAGCCAGAGATCTGTTACGGAAGACTGGAGCGGGTAGCTGGCTACTATATACGTCGTGATGGCAGGTATAGTCAAATCAGGCCAGAAGAGGTTTTGCAAACTAAGGTGGCGCTGAGCCGACATCGGCGGGCAGCTCGGGAAGCTATGCTTTATCGTGTGGTTGCGCTGGCGCCGGGTCTGCGTGGCGAGGGAACCCCGCTCTATTTTGTCGGCCGAATCTGGACCCAGGAGCCCAGCCTGATCGATCGGCTTTGTCAGGCGGTGAGCGAGGTAGGGGTTGGCGGCTTGACCACGCGTGGTTTCGGTCGGGTAACGTGCAGTACCGCGACTATTGCGGTCAAGCCATTGGCCCAGCGGCTGCGGGATTTTAATGCCAAACTGGCGTCGGCCTGGCAGGAATTAGCCGAGCTGGCTAATCAGTGTGGGGCTGCTGTCAGCAGCTCACCGCATGGGAGTTATTTCAGCGTGGACCTGCTATCTCCGGCACACTTAACGGATGGGGATGGCCTGCCGACACTCCGCCTAGTGTTATCTTATCAAGGCCGGGACTTAGAACCGATCTGGTGGTCGGCCCAGAGCGCTTATCTTGGGGGCTTTTCGACCGCCTGGGGGCTACCCAAACCGTCAGCCCTAGGAGTGGCGGCGGGCAGCACTTATGTTTATCGCGTAGACGGCAACCCAGAAGACTTAGTCTCCTGGCTCGAAAACCTAGAACATCAAGGAGTCGGATTACGCACCGATGAAGGACTGGGGGAAGTCTTGATTTGCCACCCCTTTCATGAGGAGGTAGAACCGGTATGACCGCAGCGCCCACGAAGAATGTCATCAAGCTGGTCGAAGAAAACTTAGACGACTTAGTGCTGATGGCGGAGCAATGTCTCCAGAAAACTAAGGCCGCCGCACGCAAGGACCTGGAAGAATCGCAATTGCGTAACCTGCTCAACCTGGCCGCAGCCACCGATTCCCTGCTGGTGTTGAAGAATTATATCGCTTACCAAATGGGGCGCGAAGAGTTGTTTGCGGAATTTGCTCAGCAATTGCTAGCGGACCTCGATGCGATAAAGCAAAAAGCCGAGTCGCTCTGCCGCGATCATCAGATCACCGAGCCGCGCCTGGTGAACAAAGCGCGTGGCGAGATGGTGCGCTATTATTTCGGATTCCTAAACCGCAAGTTCGTTGCAGAGAAAAAAGGAGGGAGCAGCAAATGAAAAGTTTCTGGTCATTCGAAAATCGCTACTGGATTACGGGCAAACTGCGGGCGAAAACTGCTCTGTCGGTGGGCAGCCGGGCTTCTCTCATGCCTGCGGGTTCTGATTTGCCTGTCATCAAGACCCCCGAAGGCCTCCCCTTTATTCCAGGATCCTCGCTCAAGGGTGCTGTACGTGCTTATGTGGAACGCCTGGCACGAACTTTAGAAGAGCTGGGTAAGCAAATCAACGGCTCTCACATCAAGGCATGTGATCCTTTAGATGAGGACAAACGTTGCATAACGAGCCAGCAAAAGGAAAAGATCGCCGAGGAAAACAAACCCGAAAACGAGTTCACTGCGGCGCTTTGGGAGCGATCGTGCACTGTTTGTCGGTTATTTGGTTCGCCGTGGCTGGCGTCCCGGGTGTCCTTTCAAGATGCCATGCTTAGTAATGGCGATAGCTTAGTGCGTCTGACCGAGGTGCGGGACGGCGTCGGTATAGACCGGGATTTAGGTACCGCACGTACCGGTATAAAGTTCGATTTCGAGACGGTTCCGCCCGGTGCGGAGTTTGCCTTACGTATTGTCCTGGAGAATGTCGAGGACTGGGAGGTAGGCTTATTGTTGGTGGCTCTGGAGGCATTAGGGCAGGGCCAATTAGCACTGGGAGGGAAGACTACCCGCGGGTTAGGCTGGATGGAGTTCGCTGACTTACAGGTTCAAGGTCTCAGTGCAAAGGATTTGTTAGATTATTTAGCGGGACAAGCTATGCCTTCCTTGCCGCCTGCTCGGTTTCGCCAGGCTTTACTGGAGGGGCTGAAATAGGAGGAGGCTTCTATGCATAAGCGCCTGTGGAACTCCTTGAAACTGGAATTCACGCTCGAGCCGGTATCTCCTATCCTGATTAAATCGGGTGGGATTTCGCTGAATCCTGCGCTTCCCGATATGCAATTCGTCCGCACCTTCGCGGCCGGCGGGGAAACGGTGTTTATTCCTGGCAGTTCGCTGAAAGGAGTGTTCCGCAGCTTTACAGAGAAAGTATTGCGCACAGCCAAATCGGACCTGGCTTGCGAACCATTTCCGAGTGAGGAAGGCTATTGCGGACGCAAGCTGGAACGCGAAGAAGACACAGCTAAAATCTATAAAAATTCCTGTCGCGCCTGCAAAATCTATGGTAATACCCGTTTACGCGGGCGCTTGTCGTTTACCGATATCTATCCGAACGGCCCCACCAAGACGGAGACCCGTTACGGGGTGGCGATTTCCCGACTGAGTCACGCCGTGGCCGTCGGGCCGTTCGATATGGAAGTCTTAGTGAGCGGGCAATTTCAAGGAGCATTGGTGTTAGAAAATTTCGAGGTGTGGCAACTCGGATTAATCGCGCTCACTCTACAGGCCATTAATGAAGGTATCCTCAAGATCGGGTTTGGCAAAAATCGCGGTTTAGGGCAGGTGCGCATGCGTGTGCAGCAGGTGATCATTGCGCAGGCAAAAAAGAACGGCGTGGCCGCGGGCGAGATCTGGGGCACCGGTATGTTCGTGGGGGAGAGGGAGAGGCAGGACTACGGGCTGCGGGAGAACGATCGCCTGGCCAATCTGCCGCAACCTGCACGAACCGCGGACTTAGGAGTTCTAGTCCAACATACTTACAGCGCAGAGCACTGGCCACGCATTGAAGAAACGAGCATTGCTTCCCTAGGGAACCTGCTGGAGGTGCGGTCGTGACCGAGCGTAAAGTTGCTTATGTCTATCAGGCGCGACTAAGCCCACAACAACTGCAAGACTTGATTCGCCAATGGCAGTGCCAAGTCATTATCAGCTGGGACCTGGCGCGTCTCGATCTGAGTGGCGAACTGCGGGAGAACGGGACGGCTTTCAAGGAAGACTTAGAGGTGCGCTGGCGCAAGATAGGCGACACGCTAAGCGTGTTGGTCTTGAGCGACTCGGCATTGAACCACCCCGACTTGCGCCCTGTCGGCGGGAAATGGACACGCCAAGCTATGCATCCCGAGAACGATCCGAAATCTATACCGACGTTAGTGGCTCTAAATGATAAACGCTATAAGCCCTTGTTTACGCAATACCCGATTATCCAAGCGGAAAAAGGTCACCTGGCCTGCGAGCTTTTTTATCGAGATGGGGTAGCAATGTTTGTGAGTCCTCGGAGAATCTTGCCACTGGAGGTCTAACCCATAAGCCAGCAGAGCCGACGCCCGCAACAGCCGGTGTCGCCGAAACCCTTTCTCTGGATCCCGGTACCGCAACAAGCGCCACGCAAGCAAGCCCCGGTGGGTTTAGAGGTGTTTCGCAACCTGACCGGACGATTAGATTTGAGCTTGGTCGTCGAATCCGCCTATTTCTATGTGGGTTCCGGTGCTTATGAATATAAAGCGGGGGCCCGACCAAATGAGCCAGAAGTGTGGCACACGTTTGCACGACGGGAAGGGCAGCTTTGTATTCCTGGGACAAGCCTTAAGGGGGCGATCCGTGCGTTTGTCGAGTTGCTCAGTAATTCGTGCGTGAGCCAGGCAGGTAGGCAAGAGTTCGTACCAATGAGCCACAAACAGTGTCCTGAGAGCGCTGGGGAAATCTGTGTGGCTTGTAGTTTGTTCGGTCGAACGGGTTGGCGTGGGCGCATCCATTTTGCCGATGCCACTCCTGCGGCGGAAGTGAGAACCCAGATTGTCAAGATCAACGAGCTTTGGGCGCCGCGAAGGACCCAGGGGCGGAAGTTTTACTCGGGCAACCAGTATAAACCTCTGTCCAATTTGCAGCCAGAAAGGAACCATCGCTTTGTCGAGGCTGTGACGAAGGGCGGCCGGTTTAATACCGCCATCTTCTTCGAAAACGTACGGGCCGAGGAACTGGGCCTGGTCTGCTGCGCCTTAGGTTGGGACGTGGGTGACAAGGGAACGTTGGTAACGGCCTACTATCCCAAAATAGGCGGTGCAAAACCGCGTTGTTTCGGGATGGTGCGTTTCGCCTCGCCGGTCGTGAATCTCTGGGGCGTGTCGAGTGGCAGCTTGCTACCGAGCCGGACTCAGAAAACCGGCAAAGACGCCCTGGATTATATCGCGCAGTGCATCGCCGCATGCAAGAAGAACGGACCTTTAGTCCTCGACGCGTGGAAGCGTCTGGTGGAGGGCTTACGAGCCGGGACGGCTTGTCCAGAGGGGTTGTACTAATGACCAGCGATGAAAAGGTGCAATTGGCGGAAAAAATTGCCCGCGAACTTCGGGACGTCTCGTACAACGAATGGCAGAAGTGGGTGAATTACTTCGCCCACAATTACGATTTGCCACGCGCGTTGCAGTTGGCCAGGCTTTTAGCCAATTCGATTTGGGTTCGCCCTGATCCGAAAAAGGCCGCCAGCAGTATCGCGTCCGTGATTGGTAAATGGTATGACAATCAACTGAGCAAGATAAAGCCCGAGGAACTGGAAGAAGTATTTGGCTACGTCGGGCGGTGCCTTAAGGTCGCGGAATTTGAAAGGAAGTCAGCAAGCCGGCCCGAGCCGAGGCCGGGACGACCGCCGGGGCGCGGCGGCCGGCAGCGCTAAGATGTTTGGGTGGTGGAAGAGCGAGCAAAGAGGGATTCGCTTTCTTGTGGCAGCACAATGGTGTCTTTCGGCCAACGGTTCATGATGCCCATTCGCCTCAGGATGGAACATACCAACATTCTGTGCTGTGCGGCAAGCGACTGGCAGCCGGGGTGTTTTGCAATCGCGCGTAGCGTGATACCAGAGGCTTGATAAAGAGCGGCACTGGCTGCGCTCTGGTTGCTAGGAATGCCGCGTCCCACGGCCAAAAGGTCGGCTAGGGCTGGGAATCCTTGCGATGCCAGTTATTCCCTTCAAGAAGACATTATAAAAATTCGGTTACGCCCTGCGATCCGTCAGGGGCGGGCCCTTGCTCTTTGGTCTTCCCGGCTATATTGTTTGACGAGAGGAGGCACGAGTTGGAACGGTACGGAAGCCCAGTCTCTGGCAGAGAAAGGCCGCGCGGGGACAATGCTCCCTTTGGGACAAACCGATCGGGTGAGGGCGTGCGTAACATAGGCAGAGCATGAAACTCATAAGATAATTCCCAAGGGAGAACGGCTCGTCGGCAAAGTGGGCGAGCCGGCTGATTTTGCTATCGGTTTTCAACCGGTCAGGAGCCACCATGACCATGCAGAACCCAGTCAATGGCCAGGTCATTGTCGAAACGCGCAATCTCAGCAAGGTGTACCTCGATTTCTGGGGCCGAAAGAAGAAAGAGGCTTTGCGTGCCCTGAATCTGCAAATCTACCGGGGGGAAGTTTTCGGGTTGCTGGGGCCGAATGGTTCGGGTAAGACGACCACCATCAAACTCTTGCTCGGCCTCCTCTTCCCGACGGAAGGCGAAGCCCTGGTATTCGGTAGGCCTGGCACCGATGTGGCCAAAAATGAGCGGATTGGTTACCTGCCCGAGGAATCTTACCTGTATCGGTTCTTGAATGCTGAGGAGACTCTGGATTTTTACGGGCGCTTGTTCAATCTCAGCCCGGCGGTGCGACGGAAGCGAGCGGAAGAGTTGATTGAAAAGGTGGGCCTAAGCCGTGACAAGAAACGCCCCTTGCGCGAGTATTCCAAAGGGATGCGGCAGCGCATTGGTCTGGCCCAGGCGCTGATCAACGATCCCGAGTTGGTCATCCTGGACGAGCCTACCTCGGGCCTCGACCCGATCGGAACCCGGTGGATGAAGGATTTGATCCTGGAACTGAAAGCGCAGGGAAAAACGGTGATCATGTGCAGCCACCGCCTGGATGACGTCCAGGATGTTTGCGACCGTATTGCTATTCTGTATGAGGGCGAGTTGAAAGAACTAGGACGTGTAGATGAGTTGCTGGAGATCGCGGAATTGGTGGAAATGCGCGCACGCGGGGTACGGGTGACAGAGGAGTTGCGGCGGGATTTAGCGGAAGTGGTTCGGCGGCATGGCGGGGAAATCGAAAGCGTGCAGCATCCGACCACCACTTTGGAAGAGCTGTTCCTACGCATCGTCAAGGAAAGCCAGCTGCATCCTGGTCGCCGTTATTTGCCGCGGCAGGAGCGTGCGCCTGCGATGAGCGAAGCGGATTCTGCAAGTCCTGGGACGAGTCAGTAGGCTGGCGGCACAGGAGGAGGCCTATGCTGGCGGTGCTGGTGATTGAAACGCCGTATGCGTCGCTGGAGCAACTCGGGACAGCGCTGGCCAATTGGCTGGACAGTGCTGGGGTTTGCGCCTTGGTGTTTCTGGCGTTGGGGGGAGCGGTAGGATGGGGCTGGGGGAAAGGCAGCCTTG
>BEIM01000121.1 GCA_002898995.1 bacterium HR36 | reverse complement strand
TGTAATGCGTGGTGCCGGAGAGTTCGGCACGAATCTCGCCGTCTTCAACAATGAGTTGTCCAGCCTTGAAAACATAGCGGGGATGGGCAAACATTTCGGTGAGATTAGCTTGCGGTTGGTCGAGTGTAATATCGGCATCAGCCCCTGGGCCAAGGTGTCCTTTATTAGTCAAACCGAGAATGCGGGCGGGAGCGGCACGGGTAATAATGGCGATTTCCGAGAGCGTGTATTGCCGAGATAGGTCGCGCAACCGACAACGGTCGCGCACTTTTGCGGGCAAGCGTTGTAGCATTTCCCGGCGGTAGTTGTTGTCCATGAGCAGGTGAATAATTTCGGGATAGGCCAGGAATGAGGCACCATTAGGATGATCCGTGCTCAGGCAGATACGCCAGGGGTCTTCGACGAGCAGGAACCATTCCAGTCCGATGACCCATTGCCAAGCGTGGACAACGCTTTTTTCGCGGTAAGTAATCGGCACAATGCCGCAACCAGTTTCCATTTCGGTGTCGGCGTTAAACCATTTGCGCCCCGTAACGCGGTAGAGGTAATAACCCAGAGGCCCATCGCCTGTCATGGAAGTGGTTTCGCCAAACAGCACCTGGCCGACATCAACCGTGAGATTAGGATGGGCATTGACGTATTCGGTCAGTCTGGGTGCTTCGGAGCAAAAGGTACGTTGGTCGCTGGGATCGCCCCCGTAACTGTGAAATTGAATATGAGTCAGATGAGCACGACGCCCCTCCAGGGCCTTCATGGTTTCCAAAGTGGTGGCCCAGTTACCGGGCAGGCCGAGATTGTTGCAGTGGATGTGCACGCAATGAGGCAGGCGCAGATCCATCGCCACCTGGGCGAGGTTCTGGATAATCTGGCGCGGGGTGACGGCGAAAGCAGGGATAGGATCGTCCAGATTGGTGGCGTTGCCGCCGGGTTGCTCCTTCCAGATTTCGACGCCGCCGGGGTTCACGAGTTTGATGGCATAAGCTTTGGCAGCACCGAGCAACCAAGCGGCGAAGTCGCATAACCGCGAATAATTGCCGGCCGCGATTTGCCGCAGAACGTAATGATTGTTGCCCATCAGCACGTAAAAACCTTTGTCCACGATGGGTGTGTCGGCCAACTCTTCATGGGCGTGGCGAGCACTTAGCGGGGGAACTGCGGCATCGAAAACCGTGGTGTATCCCATGCCGGCATAAAGATATCCGGTGGCAAAAGTGCTCGGGACACTGCCGCCGACACCCGAGCGAGTGAACCGCGAGCGCCGCACAGGCGGAGCGAGGCGGTGATCCTCAGGGCGCATTTTGCGTGCCGCGTTCACTTTCGGCCCGGCTATGTGGGCGTGCATATCCACACCACCAGGCATGATGATAAGGCCGGTGGCATCCACAACGCGGTCGGGTTTGAGATGAGGATCGGTGGGCGGCGCGACGATTTTTCCATCCTGGATCCACAGGTCGCGGACTTCCCCGTGCACGCCATTAGCCGGGTCGTACACCTTGCCCTGGGCAATACGTAGTAACGCCATAGCAATGCTCAGCGTTCGCGGAAGCGTTCTTCGTTCCAGGGATCGCCCCGCATATGGTATCCGCCGTTCTCCCAGCTTTCCCAAAAACCGGGGCGATCTTCGGCCAGCAATTCGAGGCCGCGCACCCATTTGGCGCTTTTCCAAGCGTACAAGCGTGGCACAACCAGGCGTAGGGGATAACCGTGATCGGGCGTCAGGATTTCACCGTCGTGCATCCAGGCGAACAGGCAATCTTCACCGAGAAAATCTTCCAGCGGCAAGTTGGTAGTGAAGCCGTGTTCACAATGCACCATAACGTATCGTGCTTCTGGCAACACACGTACTTGTTCCAGCACCGTGCGCGTGCTTACTCCTTCCCAAAGATTTCCAAGCTTGCTCCAGCGGGTGACGCAGTGCATATCGGCCAGGACGCGGACCCGGGGCAGGCGCAGAAACTCCTCGTAAGTGCACGTCCATTCACGCTCGACCAAGCCGAAAATGCGAAAATGCCACTGCGTGGGATCGAATGGCGGGACGGTACCCGCGTGCAACACCGGCCACTTTCGCGTTTGCACCTGCCGGGGTGGCAATCGTTGCGGCCGATATACATCGGGACTTACGATGAAAGGCACACCGTCCTGCGGTAGCTCCCGCTGAAGTTTCTCCAGCAAACTTTGCAGTTCGGCACTGCTGAGCTGAGCCTCGCCTCCGCTCATGGGCGTTTCCCCGAAGCCACCAGTAGCTTTTCCACCAGGGGGCGCACTTTATCATATCCGCCGACAAAGCGTTTCGCGACGCGGCCATCCCGATCAAAAACGACAATCAGCGGTGGCCCAGCAATGTCCAGCTTCTTCGACCACACTTCCTCCGGCTCATCGAGCACGACATGGGGAAAGTGCGCACCCATCTTGTTCAGGAAATCCCGCACCTGATTTATCGTCGCAGCATCTTTCGGGTCATCGAGGCTGACGGAGATGGCGACGAGGCCCTTTTCGGCTAGGTCCCGGTGCATCTGGACCAGATGCGGAAATTCTTTCTTGCAGCTCGTTCAGTAGTTGGCCCAGAAATCCACGACGACTACGCGGCCCCGATAGGCCTGAATCGCCTTTACTAGCTCGGGAAACTTCACCACTTGCAGGGAGATACTGGGCTTTTCCTGAGCGACTAGCGGAGCTGCCAGGAAAAGGGCCGCGCTCAAAGACAGGCGGTAGAGCATGATTCCTCCTTCTCCGACGGCGTTTTGGCCTTCCACCATAGCGTGGTTTGTGTTACGAAAGGGGACACGCTAGCGGAAGGGCAAATGAGGTTGGCGAGGATCATGATATGGCGACGGCGACGCGGAAAAAATCCCTGCTTATCACTGGAGCCACGGGCTCGCTCGGCGGCGAATTGGTAGCACGGTATTATTCCGAATATCGCGTTTTCGCGCATGGCCGGAATGCCGACAAACTGCTGCGGTTGAAGATGCGCTATCCACGAATTGAGCTGGTGCTCGGCGATTTACGAGCGCCGGGTATCCGTGATGCCGTACGTCAGGCCAATTTGGTCATTCACACTGCCGCTCAGAAATACGTCAATCTCGCAGAACGCCATTGCTTTTACACCGTGGACACCAACGTCAACTGCACCTTTGAGCTAGCCGATCTCGCTGCCCGGCACGGTGTCGAACAGTTCGTCTTCATCAGTACCGATAAGAGCAGTTTCCCGACCAACGTCTATGGCATCACGAAATATCTGGCAGAAAGACTGATTCTGGAGCTGGTCGAGGTTTACCCGCAAACCAAGTTTGTTATTTGCCGCTTTGGCAACATTTTCGGCTCCAATGGGAGCGTGGTGCAGCTGTGGCTGGATGCCACACGCCGGCAGCAGCCCATTCAAGTCACTGATCCCGAAATGACACGGTTCATGTTCAGTTTAGAGGAGGCGGTCGAAGCAGTACACTTCGCGGTAACTCACGGCCGCAGCGGTGACATAATCATTCCCAAGATGAAAAGTGTCAGCCTCCGCGATTTGATGCAATTGTTCCATAATTCCCGCATCGAAGTGATCGGGCGACGCCCAGGCGAGAAGGTGCATGAAACGCTCTATGTGCAAGGCGAAATCAGCACCGGCTACGAAACGGAAAAGTATTACGTGCTGAACCCCCACGACACAACACGGCTGCATTTGCGCGACCTGAATTCCGCAGAATGCGAACGCGTTTCGGTAAAGACGTTACGGCACTGGCTCGAGCAACTGCAGCGCAGAGCGGCTTGAAAACCCGGCGGATTCCGTCAAGCTCGTCGCCAGCGCAATGATTCACCTCCTGCCGGAATGCGCAATCAGCTAGGGAAGGATCGCCAAATGAGGTCGGGAGACCCAGCGGGCAAACTTGGAAGTCGCCATCTTGTGGTTATTAGGCGTTCCAATGTCTGACCGGCCAGGACGCACAGGACTGACTTCCGAATATCGGACTGACGGGGACGCACGGCAACCGATGGTATCCGATTTTGCAGAGCTCGGGATGACGGTTGGCTCTTGAGTAATAACTAGCTGCGGAGCGTGAACCATGGCGATGGGTATCACGCACCGCCATAATGGTCTCAACGAGACTGTCGGGCCTGGCGTTACTTTTCGAGGCGCGAGAGGAGCACGCTAACCGGGGTCTTAAGTGGCGGAATGGTCTCGGTATTGGCCTCCCAGAGCAGACCTTCCGCCTCCTGGTCGGTGCTACGTACGGGCAGATCAAGCAAAGCGACGGAGAAATTGGAAACGCAAATTACCCGGCCCAGATTGGCGCCGAAGAAGGGTTTTTCGCCGGGTTCCAAGGGATCGAGGAAGCGACTCCCCGCGAAAACCCAGTCCTGTTGGAGGATTTGTTTTTTGTCCACATCTCGAATCCATCGTTGCGCGGGCACAATGACGAGTTGGCCGACGTTGTTGCGATAAGCGCACCGCACAGCAATACGCTCGCCCTGTGGTGGAACGAAAACCCTGCGGCCGTTTTCCTCGCGGTATTCCATAGGTTTGCCCGGTTTGGCGCCAATGGCCATGAGAGCGATATGCAAATGAAGTGCGTCAATATCGGCAGCGAGCACGGATTCATGATTCTTTCCCGCCGCCTGCGTGGTCAGCAGGTGTTCCAGATAGCCATGCCGCAATACTACCATGGCGGCTACGCTGACCTGGCGGTCCGCCCCCGGCCGCACCACAAAACTGCGCAACACTGCCAGCGGCGTCAACCCACACGGAACCAGACGCAGTCCCAAAGAGTGCAAGGCCCCACTAGTGATTTCACGGAGCGCAGCTTCAGCGGGCTGGCGAATTTGCACGAAGACATTTGGCCCTACCGGAACGTGTGTGGAAAAAAACCACTCTTTGGCCTCCGTGCCGTAAGCGAGCGGTGGCTTCAAAGATGATTTGGAGGGAGCGCTCGCCAGGCCTAATGGCGTGGTAGTAGGGAAATGGGTTTGCTGACCCGGGGAGCGATCCTGACAACCTGCTACCATGCCGGCCACGAACAAGAGCGCTACCGAAAAAGCTTGGCTCACCGTACGCAGCATGCACTTACTCCATCGTCGGGGCGATTGTCTTGCCCACACCTTCCCAAGTCATTAGACGCGCCAGCCCGGCTTGCGACAAGAGAGCATGCTTTCTCAGCCATGCTTTGATCATCAGCAAACCGCTGGCTTCGAGCAGTAACAGATTGGCTGCCAGCCACGCTTGACCGCCCGCAAGACGACGGTATGCTGCCCGGACTATCCGCAGCTGACATGGCTGCTTTTTCGACAGGCTAAGAACGCATGGGAAGCACGGTCGAGAATTGGCGGGAGGGCTGGTTTGCTTTGCTGGGGTGGTTACTAGCAGGGTTGGTTTCTTCTTCATGTGGCTGCCAAACCCAGAAAACATTGCCCCCGCCCGCGCTAGCGCCCACACCCGAATCGCTTGGCTCGTCTCCCGTGGGTGTGCCGCGCACATCGTGGCCCAGTCCAGGTAGCCCGGTGCCCCCATCAAGCGAGAACACCAATGGTGCTGCTGGGTCAGTAAGTTCGTCACGCCGGTCCGTGACTGCACCAATGCCGACCTCGCCGAGCCACACGCCGCTTGGAGTAACTGGCACCTGGCAAAACGCGATCCCCGCTGAAGGCGCGGGGCCTTCCAAGGGACCCGTCGGCCAGGCCGCCAACCCTTACGCCGAGCTCAACCAGCGCGTGGAACGAGTCTTCTCTCGAATAGCGCGAGCCTATCCGGCAGCATCTCCCCGGTTCGTGGTAGCGGCAGAAACGCAACCGCAGATCTCGTGGGGGACGCGTGGCCAAATCGTAATTTCCTCGGGCTTGATACAACGCTGTCCCACGGATGACATACTGGCTGGGGTACTGGCACTGGCGTGGACAGAATGGCTGCGGCACCCGCTATCAAGCGGTTCCGAAAATTATCGGGAACCACCAGACCTGCGCATCGGCCCAGAAAGCAACACTTATGGCGAATTACCGTTACTGCGGCAAGCAGAATTGGCGAAAACCGGACATGCGAATCACTCCGCCCGTCCACCGCGACCAGGCGCCCCCGAAACCCTGGCTCGGCAGACTTGCGAACGTGCTGGATTTACTGCAAACGCCTTTGACCAGGCCCGGGCGATTTACTATCAAGCCCGCCGCAACTAACACCGTTGCCGGCCGATTATCCCATCAGCTGACGAAAATGTTCGAACAGGTAATAACTGTCATGGGGACCAGCGGAGGCCTCGGGATGGTACTGCACACTGAAGATAGGGAGTTTGCGGTGGCGCATACCTTCCAGAGTTTGGTCGTTGAGGTTGATATGGGTGGGCTCGAGTTCGGGCGGGAGGGTGTCGAGGCGCACCGCGAAACCGTGGTTCTGCGTGGTGATTTCCACCCGGTTGGTCTGATAATTGAGCACCGGATGATTGGCCCCGCGGTGGCCGAATTTCAATTTGAACGTTTCCGCCCCCAGCGCCAGACCTAGCAACTGATGCCCCAGACAGATGCCGAAGATCGGTTTCTTACCGAGGAGCTGGCGGATGGTCTGGATAGCGTAATCGAGGGCTGCGGGATCCCCAGGGCCGTTGGACAAAAAGATACCATCGGGGTTATAGCGCAATACTTCCTCAGCGGTGGCGGTACCTGGCAGAACGGTCACTCGGCAGCCCGCCTGCACCAGGCAACGCAAAATATTCCATTTCATCCCGAAGTCGAGAGCGACGACTTGGTGCGTAAGGGCGCGGGCAGGCAGGAGGTCCGCAGCGAATCGGCTGGTGAAACCTTCCTGCCAGGTGTAGGGCTGATCATGCAGGACTTCCCGTACGAGATCGCGGCCGACAATGCTGGGGCTGCTTTGCGCTTTGCGTACCAGCGAAGCATCGTCGAGATCCTCGGTGGAAAGCACGCCTCGCATAGCGCCGCGGATACGGATATGCCGCACCAGTGCCCGCGTATCCACGCCTTCCAGCCCGATGATGCCGTGCTCGCGTAGGTAATCTTCGAGCGAAGCCTCGGCGCGACAGTTACTCGGCTGACGCACCACTTCCCGCACGACGAACCCTTCCACCTGCGGCCGCCACGATTCCCGATCCTCCATATTGACCCCATAATTCCCGATATGCGGATACGTCATCACAACAATCTGACCCTTGTACGAAGGATCGGTTAGGATTTCCTGGTAGCCTGTAATGCTGGTGTTGAAAACGACTTCGCCGAAGCGCTCTCCTGTGGCGCCAAACGCATAGCCGCTGAATACAACGCCATCTTCCAATGCCAGTTTGCAAGCGATGCGTGATTTTGTCATACCGTTCCGCCTGTTGGTGCGCAGCCGAACGAGGCGGCAAGCGCAAGCCCAAGGCAAGCATCCTGCGAATGCATGCAGATTGCCCGCAGGTTTGCCGCGTCTATTGTACGCACCCGGTCAACTACGCAGCGCAAGGCCCTGGCGCCTTCAGCTAACCTTCGTATCTGCCTAGGACGATACAGGCATTGTGCCCACCAAAGCCGAAACTATTCGACATGGCGTAACGCACAGGCATTTCCCGCGCTACGTTAGGAACATAATCGAGGTCGCACTCGGGATCGGGATTCTCGTAATTGATGGTTGGATGCACGACGCCATGCTTGATAGACAAAGCGGTAGCAATCAGCTCAATACCGCCGCTGGCCCCGAGAGTATGGCCAAGCATGCTTTTTGTGCTGCTAATAGCTAGGCGATAAGCATGGTCGCCAAAGACCGCTTTAATGGCCTTGGTTTCCACGGCATCGCCGAGCGGGGTGCTGGTGCCGTGAGCGTTGATGTACTGGATTTGGTCGGGATTGAGCCGCGCATCGGCCAGGGCCCGTGCCATCGCCTTGGCAGCACCAGCGCCGGCAGGGTGTGGAGCGGTAATGTGATAAGCGTCAGCAGTCGCTCCATAGCCCAATAGCTCGGCATAAATCGTGGCACCGCGTTGGCGAGCGTGGCGTTCTTCTTCGAGGATGAGGACGCCAGCGCCTTCGGCGAGCACGAATCCGTCGCGGTCGCGGTCAAACGGTCGGCTGGCCTTCTCCGGGGCGTCGTTGCGCTCCGACAACGCCCGAGCGGCGATAAATCCGCCTAAGCCCATCGGGGTGATCG
This sequence comes from bacterium HR36, assembly GCA_002898995.1. Classification (GTDB taxonomy): domain Bacteria; phylum Planctomycetota; class Planctomycetia; order Gemmatales; family HRBIN36; genus HRBIN36. The sequence continues at coordinate 668 of BEIM01000121.1, read as the reverse complement.
TAGCCTCCGAGCCGCCAGTAATCATGATGTCCGCATCACCCCGTTGGATCATGCGAAAGGCTTCGCCCACGGCATGGGCGCTGGACGCGCAAGCAGAAGCCACCGCCAAATTCGGCCCACTCACCCGCAGATAAATCGCCAGTTGACCGCTGGCGGCGTTGGCCATGAGTTTCGGAATCGTCAACGGGCTAATGCGGTCGGGACCCGCCTTGAGCAAGCGGGTATGCTGCTCTTCGTATTCGGCAAGTCCCCCGATTCCGGTGCCGATCACTACGCCTACTCGGTCCGGGTCTTCCTTAGGCAGGTAAAATCCCGGTTGCTCGTCCTCGGCACGCACAAACTCCAGGCCACTGTCCTTCAGGGCGTTCATAGCCGCCACTAGAGCAAATTGAGCGTAGCGGTCCAGCCGCCGTGCCAGTCGCGCTTCCATGTAGTCTTCAGGCCGAAAGTTATGAATCTGGCCGCCGAAACGCACACGAAATTGGCTCGTATCAAACAAATCAATGTAGCTAACGGCACTTCTTCCCGAAAGCAGCCCGTGCCAGAAATCCCGGAGCAGATCCGGCCCATAGGCGGTAAACGTACCCAGCCCCGTAATCACCACGCGCCTTGCCGACACTTCTTTAGCGCTCCGCCGGCTGTTCGACCTGCTGTGCTTTTTCCTTGAG
>BEIM01000120.1 GCA_002898995.1 bacterium HR36 | reverse complement strand
CTGCAGAACAAATCCACCAGCGCCTCGCAGAACAGGCGCATCCCGGGCTCGAAATTGTTTCGGTTCGTTTAGTGGACCCCAGGCAAAGCGCTCGCCCTATTCGTGCGGTTTACCGATTCCCAGTTCCCGAAAAGTTTCTCAGCCAGGTGGCACAACGTATCAGCCAGCTCCAGCAGCAACCACAGTGGTGGGTCGAGCGTGTCCGTATCCTCGAAAGAGGCGCTCACCGTCCGGATCCTGCCACGGGCGATATCGAAGTGCCACTGGTCGCTCCCATTCCCCGCCGACAGGTGCGTTCGCTCGACATCCGCCCCTGGGTCGAACGCCTCTGGTTTGAAGCGGGCTATCTCTATTTCGCTTGCGCTATCACCCCGCAAGGCTCCACTCGCCCGGAAGAAGTCCTCCGGCTACTCGATCTGGACTCGCTCCTCGATGAGGGCTTCATCATCGAACGCGTCTCTCTCCAGCTCGCCGATGAACCGTCACTGGAGGTTCCCGCCCCATGAACAAGGAAATGCTTATCAATGTCCTCGAACCTGAAGAGTGCCGTATCGCCGTCATCGAAGATGGTGTCCTGGAGGAGCTTTACATCGAGCGCACTTCGCAGGAAAGCTACATCGGCAATATCTACAAAGGCCGCATCGTGAATATTGAGCCAAGCATTCAGGCGGCCTTCGTGGATTTCGGAATCGGCCGCAACGGCTTCCTGCATGTCAGCGACGTGGCACCTCAATATTACCGCCACGTCCTGGAGGGCAAACCCGCTCCTGCGGATCCGCTGCTAGAATTGCCCGACATGCCCGTGTACGAACCTCCCGAAGAAGATGACGAGCTAGCCGTGGATGAGGGTAAACCGGCGGGTTCTACTGTGCCGGCCGAGGCTACACCTGAGGGTATAAAGTCCGAACCACGCGGCCGAGACAGGCCCTTTGGCGGGTTTGCTGACCCAGCAAATCTGGCACCGCCCCCTTGGCAACACCCAGCGCCAACTCCGTTAGCTCCTGCTGCGGCGCAGGCCACTAGTTCTATCCTGGCTTTGCCAGCCCCTGAAGAAGCAAAAGCAAACGCTGCAGCCCTTTCCCATGACAATGGCGCGCAGCTTACTTTCTCGCAAGGCAGCGAACCTTCCACAGCCCTTTTGCACCGTCCCAGGATGCGGGCCCACTTGCGCCGCCAACCGAAACCGCCTATCCAGGATATCTTCCGTCGGGGGCAGGAAGTCCTTGTCCAGGTGATTAAAGAAGGTATTGGCACCAAAGGTCCAACCCTGTCCACCTATATCAGTATTCCGGGCCGGTACTTAGTACTTATGCCTGGGCTGCAGCGCATCGGCGTTTCTCGCAAAATTACCGATGAACAGCAGCGGCGCAAACTCCGCCAGATCCTTCAGGAATTACATCCACCAAAAGGCCTGGGGTTCATTATTCGCACGGCTGGCTTAGACCGCACAAAAAAGGAGTTGCAGCGCGATCTTGCTTATCTTTCCCGGGTCTGGAAAGTGGTTATTCGCCGAGTACGCAAGACGAAGGCCCCAGGCTTGATCTATCAAGAAAGCGACATGATTATCCGTACTATCCGAGATGTTTTTGACAGCAATGTCGCCACCATATGGGTAGATGAGCCTCACGCGTATGAGCATGCCCGGGAGTTCCTGCAGATTGTTATGCCGCGCTACGCTAACCGCCTCAAGCTCTATGCGGAAAACGAACCTTTGTTTCATCGTTACGGCATCGAAAAGGAAATTGCCCGTGTGCAGAGCCGACGTGTGCTGCTCCCCGGAGGCGCATCTATAGTCATTGATACCACAGAAGCATTAGTAGCGGTTGATGTTAATAGCGGCAATTTTCGCGCGGATAACGACGCGGAGCAAACTGCCTATCAAGTGAATCTGGCTGCCGCTAAGGAGATTGCCCGGCAGTTACGCCTGCGCGACTTAGGAGGTGTTATTATCATTGACTTCATTGATATGCGGGAAGAACACCATAAGCGGGAAGTGGAACGGGTCCTCCGCGAAGCTGTCAAACGCGATCGCGCCCGTACGAAAATTCTACGGATGTCGCCGTTTTGCATTGTCGAAATGACACGGCAGCGCATGCGCCCTTCCCTGAAACGCAGTGTATTCGAAGATTGCCCATGGTGTCATGGCACAGGTCAGGTCAAAACGGCGGAAAGCATGAGCCTAGAGATTATGCGACTCTTGAAACTCGCAGCGCATCGCCCACAAGCGCACCGAGTGCATCTGCAGGTGTCCGAACCGGTAGCCCATTATCTTCTCAATCGCCGACGAAAAGATATAGCTGCCCTCGAAGAACGCCATCAAATTCATATCCTGATTAACGTCACCCCCAATCATCCCCCGGATTTCCTCGAAATTCATTGCTTAGATCGCAACGGCTCAGAGATTCAACTGCTGACGGATTAGTCTCATGTATGCCCACAAGGGAATGCGGACTTGCTCTCAAGTCACGGAGGGCTAACTATGCGCTGTCTGGTAACGGGTGCTGCAGGATTCATAGGCTCACATCTGTGTGAGCGCTTGTTGCAGGAAGGTTATGAGGTTATCGGTTTGGATGCGTTTATCCCCTACTATGATCCTGACATCAAGGAACGTAATATAGCAGCGCTCCTGCCCCAGCCGCGATTTCGATTCCACCGGTTAGACCTGCGCCAAGATAATTTGGCGGAGATTGTGCGATCCGTGAATTATATATTTCACCTCGCAGCTATGCCAGGGTTAGTGCAGGCTTGGCTAGATTTTGACGGTTACTGGACCTGCAACGTGTTGGGGACACACCGCTTATTAGAGGCTGTCCGCCGCGATGCTGACCATTTGCGCCGCTTCCTTTATATTAGCACTTCCTCGGTATACGGTCGCTATGCGTCGGGCGATGAGTCGCTCCCTTTGAAACCGGTATCGCCTTATGGCGTAACCAAGCTGGCGGCGGAGCATCTCTGTCGCGCCTATGCCGAAGCGTACGGGCTGCCGCTGGTTGTGCTGCGCTATTTCTCCGTATATGGGCCACGCCAACGCCCTGATATGGCGTACCATCGCTTTATTCGCGCGTTGCTATTCGACCAACCAATCATTATCTATGGCGATGGCATGCAAGTGCGCGGCAATACCTATATAAGCGACTGTGTAGAGGCAACCATCCGCGCGATGGATGCCAAGGTGGGAGAAACATACAACATAGGCGGTGGTGAGGCAGTAACCGTGTTGGATATTATTCGGAAGCTGGAAAGCATTAGCGGATGTAAGGCACGCATCCGTCAGGAACCTCCTCGACCCGGCGACCAACGCTATACCTTCGCTGATACCTCCAAACTCCGCAGCCATTTTGATTGGCAACCCCAGGTAAAGCTGGATGATGGTCTGTGGCAGCAATGGCATTGGCAGGAACAGGAGCTGGCTCGAAATTCGCAACGCCGCGCAAAATCTCAGGAATGCTCGGCACAGTCCGAATAACCGAAACAGCAACCTCTCTAAGTCTGCTCTTATGCCTAGAAAATTATACCGGTTTGGATCGGGAGTACAATTGGCATCCTGTCCGGCACTTAGTGACATCTTGCAGGGACAGGATTTTAAATGGAGGCGAGCCATGAATATAGAGGAGCGGATTCAGCAATACCTAGAAGGACCAGCCTTATTGCGGCGTGCGGTAGCTGGCATGACACGTGAACAGTTATTAGCCCGGCCGGTGCCCGGGCGCTGGAGTACCTTGGAGGTTGTGTGTCACCTTGCGGATTTCGAGCCGATCTTTGCGGATCGTATCAAACGTGCCATCGCCGAGGAGCGCCCCATCATCTTCGGGGCCAATCAGGACCTTTTCGTCCAGCGCCTGGCCTATCACGAACGCGACTTAGAAGAGGAATTAGGCATTATCGAGTTGACGCGGAAACAGCTCGCACGGATTTTGCGGACTTTGCAACCTGAAGATTTTCAGCGCGTGGCCGTACATAATCAGGCGGGGCCGCGCACGGTTGAGCAGTTGTTACAGACGGCGATCAATCACATCCCACATCATGTGCGGTTCATCGACGAAAAGCGTCGTGCCCTCGGACTGCCTGGCCTCCAAGGATAGGGCAAGCGAAAGGATCGTTTCTCATCGGCGATAAGCAACGCGGCCCTCTTTAAGGGCCTTGCTGATCTTATTGTGCACGTAAAGGCCTTCAAGAATCCACTCTGTCAGACTGGCCGCCAGTGCATCGCGAGCTTCGGACGGTACCCGGCCGGCCCACTCACTAAGGCGCTCCATTACTTCCTTTCTCAGCGCCGGAACACGCTCCAATTGGTCCCAATACTCGCGGCTGGGTACCATATCTCCGATAAAGAAGCTATGGCCACTGTCGAACCAGTCCACAATGGGGCGTAAATTCTTGGGATCAAATTGCTCCACGAAAAGGTTTTTCACTGCCTCGCCTATGAGTTTTTGCAGGACTCGATCTTCATGGCTCTCATCTTCGCTCAAAACTAACTCAATCTTGCCTCGTCCACTGGCTGTTAAATATAGCAGGTCGGAGATGCGTGGCACAGCGGCTGGCTCGCGCAGCAGCAAAGCGCGGCGCTCAGCATTACTGATCACGTTTTCCATACTGGCAATAGAGAAGCGTACGCTTACTCCGGACATTTGATTGACCGCGGGCGATTGCCGCGCTAAACGCGCCGTCTCCTCCACTATCGCCTTGATATAATCCGGAACAAAGACCGACAGAGTATCACGCTGTATGAAAGCATTGCTTTCCATGATAGTGATACCTGTCTGCCTATCCCGCGGATAGTGAGTGCGGATCACCGAACCTATGCGGTCTTTCAAAGGCGTTACGATACGCCCGCGATTGGTATAGTCCTCAGGGTTGGCCGTGAACACCAAGCAAATATCCAAGGGTAACCGCACGGGGAAACCACGAATTTGAATATCGCGCTCCTCCAGCACGTTAAACAGAGCCACCTGAATCTTCGGACTCAGATCGGGGAGCTCGTTTATAGCAAATATGCCGCGATTGCTGCGGGGAATAAGGCCGTAATGAATGATACGTTCATCGGTGAGATATTTACCCTCGGCATGCTTGATCAGATCGATCTCCCCGATGAGATCGGCAACGGTAACATCCGGGGTGGCGAGTTTTTCGTGATAACGTTCATCCCGACTCAGCCAGGCAATCGGTGCATTATCGCCGAAGTGTTCGACTAAGTCTTTGCCTTCGCGGCTGATGGGAGCAAAGGGGTTATCGTTGGTTGGCGTCCCAGCCAGAACGGGAATATAGTCATCTAGGAACCGAGTCAACATGCGAATGATACGGGTCTTAGCCTGGCCGCGCAGACCAAGCAGGAGCATATCATGCTTGGAAAGGATGGCATTGCAGATTTCGGGAATGACGGTATGGTCGTAACCGTGAATGCCGGGAAAAAGAGGCTGATTACCGCGCAGCATGCGGATCAAGTTGCGGCGCATTTCCTCCTTGACACTTACGGGACGGTATCCGGAAGCTTTCAGTTCACCGAGCGTGGCTGGTCGTTGCATGGGCGAATACCTCAGGAAGCGTTGGTCAGCCTTAGGAGTTCGCGTTCTTCTTATTATTGGACTGAGTTGCTTCAGGGATGGGGCGAGACTATAGTGGGAGAAAGGCAAGCTAAGCGGTCGTAGTTTAAGGGTGGGTGTCTGCTGGTCGGAAGCTGGCTATAACCGCCTGAACAATTTCCCATAAAGGTCGGCCAGTTTGCCGCGCAATTTGGGCGCAATCCTCGTATTCTGGGGCAAAGCGTGGGGGTTGGCCGGGCGCTAGAATGATCTTGCCGCGTATCAATCCCCAGGGGCTTTGCACCTGGGTTTCCTGCCGCGCACATTTATGGCGCTGGCACAAAAAATGGCGGACACCTAGGGTCTGCGTTTCCTCAAAGAGAATCGTTTCGAGTTTCGCCATGTCAGCAGGCTGCGCCAGAACGGTGATGAGGACACCAGGTCGATTTTTCTTCATATACACAGGCTGCAGCACGACATCCAGAGCGCCAGCAGCAAATAATCGCTCCTGACAGTAGCCGAGCGCTTGCGGGCTAATGTCGTCCAGTTGCGTTTCTAAAACAGCGATAGTTTCCTCAATCAAGCCGGCTGATGATTGGCTCGAACCCAGAATCAGGCGTAGGACATTGGGGCGATCGGGAAAATCTCGGCTACCAGCACCATAACCAACCCTCTCCACGGTGAGCGCGGGGAGCTGTGTCCATTCTTGCACAAGGGTAGTTAGGATAGCAGCGCCTGTTGGAGTGGTGAGCTCGGCTTCGACCGCAGAAGAAGCGAGAGGGACACCCTTGAGCAATTCCAGCGTTCCGGGAGCCGGCACAGGCATCCAGCCGTGAGCGCCGCGAACCTGACCACAGCCAGTGGGAACAGGTCGGCTGGTGCAACGGTCGGGTCGTATCCAGCACAAACCGATAGCAACCCCTACGACGTCGGCGATGCTGTCCAGGGCCCCGACTTCGTGAAAATGGACTTTTTCGACAGGAACACCGTGAACAGCGGCTTCCGCTTGAGCGAGGCGGTGAAAGATCCGCCAAGCCAAGTTGCGAACCTCCGCAGGAAGCCCACTGTTTCGCAAAATGGCTTCGATGTCGCCGAGATGGCGATGATGATGGTCGTCTTGGGCGTCCACACGGGCATGAAGTGCAACAAAACCGCAGCGCTTCACCGTCTCAAATTCGACACGCACGGGGAGTTGCAAAGCAGCAATGCCTTCCTGGATGACCTCGGCTGGTACGCCCAGGCTTGCCAAGGCTCCGAGGGTCATGTCGCCGCTAATGCCGCTGAAGCAATCGAAATGGAGCACCCGCATGCGCCCCATTGTATAAAGGCAGCGGCCAGCCGGAACGTAGAAACAACTGTAGCTGCACCGCCCACGGTGAATCTGGCAGGGGGCGATTGGGGCCCATGCTGGCGAATCAATCAGCCGTGAGCTATGCTTACGAAGCGGACAATGATTCTGACGGCTGGGACTGGAGAGGAGACGCAACACACTATCGGCACGGGGAGGGCTGCGAAATGAGTAGGTACCGATGGTTATTTGTAGGGGCGATTTGGTCGGGGCTGGTGTCGAGCGAAACGCAAGCGCAGGAGATTCTGAGTCCCAGCGGACGGGTTTTCGTACGAATTAGCCAAGTGCCATCCATCAGCCATTATTATCCTGCGGGAGCGGTCTTTTTGCCCTACGTGCCGCCAGTGCAGCCGAATTTTTCGCAGGTAGAGTTGTATTATCCGTCGGCGTGGCGCTATTATCCCAACATTCGGTTCGCTACCGATTATTACTGGTATCCGTACCCCTATTACAACTACTACGTGCACATGCCGGGCTATTGGTTCGGTCCTGGCGCGCTGCCGCCTGAAGGCGAGGCACCATTGCCTGGAGTTTGGCCGCGCACTTGGGAGTTGCCCCTACCGCGCTCTATAGAATGATGGTACCAGGCGGAACAAGCAGCATCTGGCTTTTGCTGAGCCAACGGCAGCGCTCATGGACGCTTTGCAATTTCTGGCGGAAAACAAACCCCTGCGTACGGTGCGAGCGTTGTACGTGCTGGCCGGGCCGGATCGATTTCTAAAGCGGCTGGTTCTAGAACGGTTGCTGGCACGGCTAGCCCCTGAGCAGGGCCAAGAGTGGTCGCGCTCGGACTATGCTGGCGACAGCGAACACCTGGCCGAGGTGTTGACGGAAGTCCAAACGCCCGCACTTTGGGGTGGACGGCGGCTGGTTGTCGTAGACGATGCCGATCAATTTGTTTCTCGCTATCGAGAAACTCTAGAGAAACTCGCCGGGCAGCATCTGGCGGCAGTCCTAATTTTGCTTGTGGAAAAATGGGCGAGTAACACGCGGTTGGCGAAGGCTCTGCCCCAGGATGCACTGATACTTTGCGAAACGCCCAAGGCGCGTCAACTGGTCAGCTGGTGCCAAAACCGCACCGCTAGCGAATACGGCAAGAAGCTGGCTACGGAGGCAGCGGAATTGTTAGTGGAGCTAACCGGGAGCGATTTGGGCTTGCTGGAGCAGGAGTTGGCTAAGCTGGCTGTCTATGTAGGCGAAGGCCAATCCATCACTTCGGAAGATGTGGACAAATTGGTGGCCCGTAATCGTATGCAGACTGTCTGGCAGATTCTTGAGGCGTTAGGTCGGGGCCAACTGTCAGAAGCCTTGGTAATCCTTGGCCGGTTGCTGGAGCAGGGCGAAGAGCCGCTGGCGATTCTGGGAGCACTCAGCTGGCAGTTACGCAAAGTAGCGCAGGTAGCTGGTCTGATAAGCCAAGGCCTGAGCGAAGCCCAGGCCGTGGGGCGCGTTGGTGTGCAAGCTTGGCAGCGCGATCGTCTTCTGGTGCTGGTGCGGCAACTGCGAGAGCGTGCCCTGCGGATTTATGACTGGCTGGTGCAGACCGACCTGCAGATCAAAAGCACTCATCTGCCGCCTCGCTCTGCCTTGGAAACATTACTGGTACGGCTGTTGCCCGCCGCATCTCCCGTTTCAGCCTCCGCGCCTACCGCCAGGCTGTAACAGTGGTCAAAAAGAAGTTGCCATTCGGCCAGCTGGATTTGCTGACAGAGAGTCTCCAGAGTCGAGCCAGTGCCGCGGACGGAAGCGCACAGGTCCACGAAAGCGAAAGGTTGCCAATATTTGCCGTCGCACAACCAGGTGGCCTGTTGGGGCAATTCGCCTAAAGCGCCGGCCAGCTGGGCGGCTCGCTCCGCTAACTTCGGAAAAATCGGATGGTCGCCTACTCTGTGCCACCAGTATTTGCTGTTAT
>BEIM01000119.1 GCA_002898995.1 bacterium HR36 | reverse complement strand
GAACTGGCGCAACGATTACGCAGTCTCGGCGAGGTGACGTACAACCAATTCCTGCTCAAATTCAATGTCGAGGGTTACGAGTTTACGGTTTTCCCCGATGGCCGCGCCATTATTAAGGGCACTAGTGATGTGGAGCGCGCCCGCACCCTTTACGCCAAGTATATCGGCCATTGACCGCGCCGGCATACTTGTACATGTTCCGAAAACCGTTTCGGTTCTCGCCTATATTACGCTCGATGGCGCGGCGAACTTTGAAATGGCGTCTTGTGCGGAAGGTAAGTGAGCCTGCGGCGTTGGACGAAATTGGGCTAGCATTTTCCATTTTTCTCTGTATTGAGGCTAAGCGAACCGTTCAGTTGTTCCGTCGCGAGAAGATGGTGCTGGCGAAAGGAAAATTACTATGAAGCAAGTGATGGAACTGAAGAAGTGGGTCCGCCCGGCCGCGGGCAGAGCCGCGGTTCTGGCATGTCTGTTGTGCTTGCTGAGCATCTCGGTATGGGGGCAAAAACCCTCGCCCAATTCCAACGATATGCCCGTGGCGGTAGTCAACGGCGAGGCTATCCCCATGAGCGACTTACAGGCGGCGATCCGACGACTACCGCCACCGCCTCAGAATTGGCCAGCAGATCGCCGCAAAATGCTCGAACGCGAAGTCCTGGCACTGCTCATTGATGAGACGCTGCTGAAACAGTATGCCGCCCGCTATTTTCCAGCGCCTGATGAAGCTACGCTGCAAAAACGTTTGGCAGATCTGCAAGCCGCGTTGCAAGCGCGCGGCCACACGCTGGAAGCGTTCCTCAAAGAGTCGGGAATTTCGCCCGTGAAGTTGAAGCAGGAGTTGGCAGCTCTGGAACGGGTGCGCGCCTGGGATCAATGGCTACGGCAGCAAGTCAAGGAGGAGCAGCTGCGAGCTTATTACGAAGCGAACAAGGAGATGTTTGACGGTGTTGTAATTCGTGCCTGCCACATCGCTCTGCACGTCCCGCCCAATGCCGATGAGGCAACCCGCCAAAAGATTGCGGCCCAGCTGCAAGGGATACGCCAGGAGATTATGCAAGGATTACCGTTTGCGGAAGCAGCCAAGAAGTACTCCCAGGACCCCAGTGCCGCGGTCGGTGGCGACTTGGGCTACTTCCCGCCTCGCAGTAACGATAGCGATCCATTCATCCGCACAGCCAGCCGACTGAAAGTCGGCGAACTGAGCGACGTTGTGCACACAGAGTTTGGCTGCCACCTCATCCTGGTTACCGACCGCAAGCCCGGCAAGCCGACTACTTTTGAGCAGGTCCGCGACACCGTTCTCGATATGTATGTCGAGGAACTCAAAGCGCGGGTCCTGCTCGAAGAACGTAAGAAGGCCAAGGTGGAAGTCTTTCTGCCTTGAGAGCTACAGACTCTGCACCAAGCGGCGATAGGCTTCCTGCAGACGCCGGGTGATCGGGCCAGGCTTTCCTTCGCCGATAATCTGGCCATCCACCTGCACAATGGGAAGAATCTCGGAGGTGGTTCCAGTCAGGAACAGCTCTGCCACCTGTGGTAAGTCGGCAAGGCGTAAGACCCGCTCTTCGACCGCAATGCCCTGTTCCCGTGCCAAGCGCAAAACCAAAGCGCGCGTGATGCCGGGCAAAATGCTCGGCGTGGTGGGGGCAGTCAACAACTTTCCTGCCAAAACACCGAAACAGCTCGTCCGCGAGCCTTCCAGCAAAGTGCCGTCCGGCAGGTAAAGCAATGCCTCATAGGCTCCTGCTTCTCGCGCGGCTTGCGCCGCCAGCACATTGGGCAGCAAGTTGGTGCTCTTGATATCGCAACGTTTCCAGCGGAGATCGGGGTGCGTTATCACACGCACTCCTTGCTGCCGCATCGGCTCGAGATCGTCATGAAACTCTTCCACGTAGAAAAACTCCAGTGGCTCGATGCGCTGGGGAAAGACGTGATGCCGGGTGTAGTCCGCCCCGCGTGTGATCTGGATGTAAATAATCGCCTCACGAAACTGATACTCACCAATCACCTGCAGGACCCGCTGGCGCAAACCTTCTAGATCGGTGTAAGGTAAACGGATCGCCTCCAGACTCCGCCGCAATCGTGCCAGGTGCTCCTCGAACAGGAAGGGTCGGCCGCGATAGACACGGATGACTTCATACACCGAATCGCCGAACAAAAATCCGCGATCCAGTGCCGGTACGCGGACTTCGACCAGGGGCATAGTTTGTCCATTGATACAGGCAATGGCTTGCATGGCATCTGATTATACGATGATGCAACAGGCTGACCACCTTCTTAACGAGGTGAGGGTCCATGAGCGAAAAGGACTTGGCGGGGAGATCGCCCGCGGTGATTACCTCAGTGCAACCTGGGGGCGGCTGGTGTATGAGTCTGGACTTGGCCTGGGGCCGATTGCGGCGTACGTGGTTGCGCTGGTTTCGGCCACACTATGTCGCCCAGATGCAGCAACAACGGCAGGGGCATTGCGAAAACTGCCCACATGAAGTCGTGGATTATCGCGACCTTAAATACTACCGCAACGTGTGCGGTTATCGTTTCGGCAAAGACGACCATTACACGCGGCCAGGCCGAGTACCCCTGGCTCCCCTGGGACTATGCGAGATAGTAGTCGCGTCGTTGGTCGCCGCTGGGGTTGTAGCATTGTCGCTGTTTGGCTGGTACCGGTGGAACTGGGCAAGTTGGCTCAGCGCTGGTCTGAGTGGGATAGCGGCGTTAGCGTGGTGCCAGACACTTTGGTTTTTTCGCGACCCCGAACGTCCGATTCCCCAGGAGCCAGGGATACTCGTCAGCCCCGCTGATGGCCTGGTAACGCACGTGGACGTGGTACCTGATCCCGATTTTCCCGAAGGCCGCGCTTTGCGGATCAGCATTTTTCTCTCCATTTTCGACGTGCATATCAACCGCACTCCCTGCACAGGACGTGTCATTGACCGACGCTATTATCCCGGGCGCTTCGGCAACGCGTTGTGGGTGAGTGTAGCAGAGAGCAATGAACAGTTCTGGACCGATCTAGAGGAGTCAGAAACAGGCCAGCGTATCCGTGTCAAGCAAATCGCGGGTGCCATTGCCCGGCGCATCGTCAATTGGCTACGGGCTGGCGAACAAGTTGAGCGGGGACAACGTATCGGCCTAATCAAGTTCGGTTCTCGCACGGATTTACTGGTGCCGGTCAATGGTGGTTGGGAGGCGCGCGTGGGACCTGGCCAGCGCGTATATGGCGGCACCACGATTCTGCTCAGCCGGCAAAAATCGCTAGGCTCCTAACGCGCCGTTGCACACAATCGGACTTGCCGATTTGGCCCAGTCATGGTTTAGTAAGGCCCCTCACTGGCCGGAACGAAGACGGTGCTCGTGCCCCGGCACCGACTGGTTCTGCCAGCCGAGGCCAGACGAACTGTCTCCTGGGCACGAGCCGTTTCGCCAATTAGCCACGAACGATTTACTCGCGGAGGCGCGAATTCACCTTCAGGCAATCAACGAGGGAGGCCCTTCCTGGTGGAAAGCCGACTCTCATGAAACTACGTGTACTCTTTCGGGGTCTGTTGGTCATCTTGCTGGCTGGGATGGCCTGGTTCGCCTGGAGAATGTGGCGCTGGGCCGATCCTGAAACGTGGCGGCAGGCAACGCTGGAGGCGCTGGCAGCCCGTTTCCCAGACGCGACCATCAGCCTGGAACGCGCCCAACTCCAGGGTTTCGGGCAGCTGGTTATAGAACAGCTGCGGCTATACCCCCGCGACATTTCGGGCAATCCGACGATGCTGGAAATAGGTCGGGGCGTGGTGATTCTGGACCGGCTGGCGCTGGCCCACGGGCAGGTCATTCCGAAAATGCTTATTCTGCAGCAATGTGAACTGCGACTGCGGCGAACCGGGGACGCACAATGGCAGTATCCGCCAATTGTGTCGCAATGCGGAATACAAAACGGTGGTTTAGCCGTTGTCCGCATCGAGCAGGCGAGGGTGCATGTCGAAGACGAGGTTCAGGGCGAGCGTGTGAGCTGGCAAGTTGAAGAGGGCGAGGTGACTCGGGAGGGCGAAAAGGGTTGGCATTTTCGTGCCCGCGGGGCGCTGAGTTGGGGGGGTGCTCTTGCCGTCGAAGGCACGGTGACACCAGCTGCGCATGACAACCGTGGCGGCATAGTTGGGGATTGGTTTTTCAAATGGCAGCTCAATGACGTGCCGCTGCAATCCCAATGGCAGCAGCGCCTAGCTCGATGGACGGGTCTAACTGACCTGCAGAACTGGCAGGCATCGGGTTGGTTTTCTGTGCACGGCGAATGGGCCTCGGGTAACTCCGAGCAGTGGCCACCACTCGAATTGGAGCTGCGAGAAGTTAAACTGCAACACCCTCAGCTACCTGAACCAATCTACGGCCTGCGCGGGAGCATCCACCTCCAGCCAGAAAACGTGGCAGTGCTGGCATTGCAGGGACAATGGCTGGGCGCCACCTTGACCTTAGCCGGCACCTGGCAAGGTTTGGACGCCCAGGGCAACGGCGAAATCGAAGCCCAACTCCAACCGCTGCAGGTGGATCCCAGACTGTACGACAAGCTCCCCGCCGCTTTAGCGAAAGTGTGCCGCGAATTCTCTCCCGAAGGCCCGGTTCACCTCACCCTTCGCTGGCGCCGCCAGGCCGCAGAATCGCACCTGCACATCACAGCGGCCTTGCAAGGGCTTAGCTTTGCTTTTGAGGACTTCCCGTATCCCATCAGGCAGGCTACGGGGCATCTGACCTACACCGAAGCCCCGTCAGCAATGCCGCTGTTGCGCGTGGACATTACCGGCTTAGCGAGTGGACGAAAGGTGCAGCTACGCGGTGAAGCGTTCGGACCAGGATTGCGACCCGAAGTACCCTGGCGTAGCGGTTTGCGGCTCGACCTCGAGTCGGAAAACGTCCCGATCAACGAAACCCTCCTAAAAGCATTGCCGCCACGCACGCAATGGCTCGCCCGCGAGTTTCGACCGCAAGGACTGGTGCGTGTCCACGCCACAATTCGCCGCAACGTTGGTACTCCAGAACAACCAGTCCCACCTATCCTAACCCATATCGAAGCCCGCATCAGCCAAGGACAGGTCTGTTACAAACGGCTGCCGTATCCGCTGGAGCAAGTGCAGGGCTTGCTCGAGATTGACTTGCCTGCGGAAACGTGGCGGGCAGTGGGTTTTAGCGGGCGGCATAAAGATGGTCTGGTGTTTATGACCGGACAGGGTGAACCAACACCGCGCGGCGAAAAAGTTTCCCTGGTGCTCCAAGGTCAGCAGATCCTGCTTGACCAGGAATTGCACGCAGCCCTGCCCGAAAAAGTGCAACGCGCCTGGGAGGAGATTGCCCCAGCTGGACGGGCGGATTTTATCGCCCGGTTGGACTGGGTGGGTGAGCAATCTCCGCAACTCGACCTAACCCTTACGGCACGTGGGCAGTGCTCCGTTCAACCGCGTTTTTTTCCTTACAAGCTTGAAGAATTGAAAGGCTCGGCGCGTTATCACAATGGTCAGATCGTGCTCGGTACATTCGCCGCGCGACATGGGGAAAGCCGCATTTTTCTCGGTCGGGAACAACTCGGCGGCGTGCTCCGCCTGCCAGGAGATGGCAGCTGGCACCTGGAGCTATATCAGGTACGCGGCGATTTGCTGCACCTAGACAGGGACTTACTCGCGGCTTTGCCTGAAGGTTTACGCGCTGCGCTGGAAACGCTGCAACCAGACCGCCCGCTCCGTGTCATATTCGATCTGCAGGCCGACAATCCGCGGGGTTACCAGGTGCAGAGTATCCGTTGGAACGGGCACGCCAGTTTTGCGCGATGTACATGGCAGTGTGGAATACCCCTCCGCGAAGCCACGGGATATGTGGCCCTGCAAGGGTCTTGGCAGGCGGGGCGTGTTGAAGCCCTCGGGAATGTCCAGCTGCAGGAGGTGAGCGTATTTCGGCTGCCATTGCGCGAGGTAGCCGCCGAGATCCAGATTCGCGACGGTTCGGTTTTCCTGCCGGGTGTGCGGGCCAAACTGTTCGATGGCCAGGTTTTCGGCCCGATACGTTATGACTATCATCCTCGGCCTAGCTTCAGCCTGGACTTAACAGTCGCCCAGGTGGATTTGCAATCGCTGGCGCGACAGAGCCTTGGCCGACAGGGCAAAGCCCAGGGAAAAATCCAGGCCCGCTTCATCCTTGCCGGCCAGCCGCACGATTGGCGCACGCTGACCGGCAAGGGGAGCCTCGATATTACGGACGGGCATATTTATGATGTCCCACCCCTGCTCAACCTGCTTGGTCTGCTAGTGGGGCAATTGCCACGGGATGCCGCCTTTCAAGAGGTGCAAGTGCGCTACCAAGTAGAAGGGCCGCGTGTACATTTCAGCCGGGTGGAGCTTCTAGGCGATGCGTTGACGTTGCGTGGCCAGGGTTCGATGCGGATAGACGGCAGCGACCTGGACCTGGAGATGTATGCCCTGTTGTGGGGGCGCAGCTTACCATTGTTGCCGCCAGGAATCGATCGCGTTCCCCCGCTCATCAGCCGTCAACTCTGGAAAATTCGCATGCGGGGCAGCTTGCATCAAGTCGTCGTTACCCGGGAACCCATGCCTTTAGTGACCGATACCTTGCGACTAATTTGGCAGCTCGGGCCCGGGCGTTTGCAGGACGCGAAGGATTAGGTGGGCTCGATGTCCCAGCTTATCGCTGGGATTCGACCGTGATGATTTCGATTTCCAGATGCAGCGTTTGCCCAGCAAGAGGGTGGTTGGCATCGAGAACCGCCACGTCGTTTTCGATATCCTTAACCCAAAAGCGCACGCGCTGGTTACCGATCTGCGCACTGAGGCGGTCTCCCACCTGAACGCCCTCTGGCAGATCGGCCAGCGGGACTTCTCGTTCCAGGTGCGGGTCACGCTGGCCATAGGCCTTTTCGGGAGGAATGGTGATGGTGCGCCGTTCACCTTCTTCCATGCCGATGACCGCTTCCGATAAACCCTCAATCACTTCATCGCCACCCGCAGTAAATTCGAGCGGCTCACTGCCAATCGAAGTGCTGAAGACTGTCCCGTTCTCCAGCCGACCGGTGTAATGGATTCGCACCACGTCCCCTGCACGAATTTGGGTTGCCATGGGATTTCTCCTTACGCACTCCCTGGGCGCACTTTGCTGCCCAGTTTGGGCATCACCGGCTGACATGCCTTCGCGGGAACGGGAAACCCAGCCGGCACTAGCTCACCGTTCCAGCCTCGAGCCGGCCTGCGCTGACACACTATCAGCGCTGCGCTCACGGTTGCTCGCAGGGCAACCCATCCTCTTCCCTGACGTTACGACCTGGGTTAGGGCTTCGACCTGCTTCGGACAACCGCTGTCTCTTGCATCCTTGTGTGTCAAAGCGCTCAGCGGACTCTTTTTCAGTTTACAGCGTCTGGCCGCATTCGGCAAGTAGGCAGCAAACTGAGCTATCCCCACTGTTAACCTGCCGCATGTCAGAACACCAATCACAAAACTAGTCTACACATAACAATATAAGCCAGAGCTGTTGGTTCAGCATTTTCGTACTCCAGGACTACACCATTGAGCCAAGTCAGGACGTCCGTGGCTGCGTTTACGCTCCCTTCCTCTACTTGACGGCCTCTCAAAGTGGTAAATTTCGCAACTCATTCGCCAAAAACCACTTAGGGAACATCACCCCATTCTTCTTTCAGCCGGAAGATACGGTAGGTGAGAGCAACTCGCCCCCCCAGGTTACTCGTGACTCACGGTGCGCTGATGCTCGCTGCTCCTCGCTTCCCTCTCCCGCTGGGAGAGGGCTAGGGTGAGGGCGAGCGCGCTTGTCGGTGCCCGTGCGTTGGCCGATCGGCACAGTGGGCTGATGCCTGCCGCTCCCGCTGCACGCCGTTTGTGCATCGCCACTGGCGGATGGGCACGGTCAGCAGCACGTCGTATCGCCAGTCCAGACACGAGCCGCTATGATAAACACCGCATTCTGTTACGCCAGTGCCAGCCGACCAGGAGTCAGGCAATGAGCGGGGCCAATTCCTCCGACCATCTCCGACCAGTTGCCGAGAACGAAATCGCTGGGGCTGCTCAGCAGAGCGCTAATGCCTGCGCCAAAAGCACAGACGAGCCTGCAACGGCCAGTGCCAACATCGCAGGGGTTAGCAAGAACGCAGGTGCGTCGGTTCCCATCTCGGACGCGTCTTCGGACGTCGGCAACGTTGGCATTGTTGACGTAGCGGCAGGCGACCCGATCAAAGCCAGCGGTGATAGGCCCGGCGCACGCCCTGTGCCAGCGTCCCCGGTTACTAGTAGCAATGATTCCGTTTCTGCGGAGGCGTCTCGCACTGCCCTGGTCGGCGACATGGTTGGCACCGCTGGCGACTGCCATTTGGGTTCCAGAACGGATGGCGCTGCTGAAGGCGAGGCGGGAAAGCCCCGGCGACGCTGGATCTGGGTGTGCTGCATTACCGCGGGTATATTGGGGCTGATCATCGGGCCGGTCGGTATTTGGTTGCTCTTCGTCTGGAGCAGTGGCAAAGCTGAGTTGCGTCGAGCCATCGCCGAGACCGACGCGGAGTTTCCGAATTGGCGTTGGCCGAATTTGCTGGCGAGTCTTGAGCCACTGCCGCTGGAAGAAGACGCTTGGCCGATTATCGCCGAAATCATCCGCCGCCACAAAGCGGATCCGGAGACCAGCGCGCTGGAGCATAATAATGGCATCCGGAACTGGTGGCGGGGAGCGTTGTCATCTCATCCCAATTGCCGTGCCCCAGAAATTCCTGCACAAGCCGTGGCGCGTTGGTAC
>BEIM01000118.1 GCA_002898995.1 bacterium HR36 | reverse complement strand
GAGTTGACTCGGCAAGAGCAGGCATATCGGCGTCATCTTCGCAGGATCAGAAAGTATTTGCCCCTTCGGCTTCGGCAATGGATCAGCCGGCACATTTATCTCCACGATGCTGTGGTGCATGGGCCGACAGAACAGCCTTCGCGGCTCCGCCGGTTAAAGCGATTCCGAGGCATGTGCGCAGACACGGAGCAGGACAGCATCCATGTGGCTTTCGATTTACACCTTTACGTTGATCAAAGGTGCTCGCCGGAAAACGGGAAAAATTTGTTCGTGGAGGCCGAACATCCTGCTCAGGCGTTTGTATGGTTGTGTTACCTCGGTGTGTTGGAATACTCGCAATCGCAGTGTGAAAAAATGCGGCGAAATTCCGAGGGCCAAAAACTCTGGCTTTACGACGAGGTGGATATTACGCGAAAGAATGGGGAGCGATATCCGGTGCATCGCATTCTTTTCAGTGACGGCACCATTGCGGAGATCGTCTTCCGAGACTTCCACTGCTTTGAGGCCCGCTTGCTGTGAAGGCTAAGCCCATTTGAAACAGGAGACTGAGCGATGCCGCGGCATGTCATTGTGGGAGCTGGGCCAGCAGCGATCAACGCCATCGAAACTATCCGCGAGGTAGACGGCGGCGCCTCGGAAATTGTGCTCATCAGTGACGAGCCGGCTTACGCGCGGATGGTGTTACCGTATTACCTAGCCGACCAGATTCCGTATCAGCAGGTGTTCACTGGCGATGGCGCCTACTTCGATCGGCTGAAGGTGCACACGCGATTCGGTCGGCGAGTCAATCGCGTGGATGCACCTGGGCGGACGGTTACACTCGACAACGGGGAAACGCTGGCGTTCGACAATCTGCTGATCGCTACCGGTTCGTCACCCGTGACTCCGCCGATTCCCGGTGCCGACTTGCCCGGCGTGGTGCCCCTGTGGACACTCGCGCATACCGAAGCCGCACTCCAAACTATGGCCGGACGGCCACACCCTCAGGCGGTGTTGATCGGTGCCGGGTTTATTGGCTTTATCGTGCTCAACGCCATGTATAAACGGGGCTGGACGCTGCATGTGGTCGAGCGCGAACCGCAAGTCCTGCCACGCATGCTCGACCGCGACAGTGCTCGGTTGGTCGAAAACTGGCTGCGCGGGAAAGGCATTGGCGTGCATCTCGGCACCACGGTCACGGCCATTGAGTCGCTCAAGGATCGCGAGGATGCGCGCTGGCCTCGCAAACAACTCCGGCTAGCCAACGGCGCGACACTGGAGGCCGACCTAGTCGTTCTAGCGACCGGCATCCGCGCTAACGTGGATTTCCTGCGGGGCAGCGGTATTGCTCTCGACCAGGGCATTTTAGTTAACGAGCGGATGCAGACCAATTTCCCGTACGTTTATGCGGCGGGTGATGTCGCCCAGGGGCCGGACTTGCTCGGTGGCCCACCAGCCATTCACGCAATTCAGCCGACCGCTGTGGATCATGGTCGCGTCGCTGGAGCCAACATGGCTGGCCAAACCGTGCGTTATCCTGGCAGTCTGCTCATGAACATTCTCGACGTGTGTGGATTGCAATGCGCCAGTTTCGGGCGCTGGCACGATCCGCAAGCCGAAGCAATGGTCTTGCACAATCCCAGCGGGCCGATTTATCGCAAGCTGCTCTGGACAGGCGAGCGCCTGACGGGGGCGATTTTCGTCGGCAAGGCGCAGGATGTCGGGCTACTGAACGACCTCGGCATGGTCAAAGGAATTATCCAGACCCAGGTTCCGTTAGGCGAATGGAAGGATTTTCTCCGCGACAATCCGTTCGACATCCGCCGGGCTTATGTTGGGGCCGGGGTGGCGGCGCGTCTGGCCCAAATGACGCTACTGGGACAGCCCACACGACCCCGGCAGTATCGCTATCTCGGTCGGCAACCGCAACCCCAAATCACCAATCCCTTCGCACATCAAGCCTACATGAGCACTCGGCCGGGAAAATGATGTGGCTAGTTTAGTCTCCTTGCCGTGCTGGGCAACTCGACGCCGAAACCGGTGACTACGCAACCAGTTGTCTATGCGTCTGCCGCTGCAGTGCCACAATGGGCGAACGCCCAGTGCTCTTTGTCCCCGCTGGCTATGGTTCATTCGCCATTCCATAAACTATAGGGTACACTTTTCCGAACCGACCTGCGGCACTAAGGAGCTAGGCATGGGTGTACCCAACACGATTGTCTGGGTGGATATTCCCGTAACTGACCTGGACCGTGCAGTTCGCTTTTACAGCGCTGTGCTCGGCCAGACAGTCACCAAGGAGAACTTCGGCGGTAGTGAGTTCGCCCTACTGCCCCATGCGGAGGATAACGTTTGCGGTTGCCTGGTTTGTTCGGATGACAATCGGCCATCGGGCAGCGGGCCGCTGATTTATCTCAACGTGGAAGGTCGGCTCGACGCCGCTATCGCCGCAGTTTCCGTTCACGGTGGTCGGGTATTGCAAGGCAAACATTCGATTGGCCCATACGGATTCCGGGCGATTATCCAGGATTCCGAAGGCAACCGCCTCGCCCTGCATTCCAAATTGCCTTGAAGGCTATCACCCCGGCAATCCCCTTTTTGCGCCCCCGACTGCGCGGCCAACAGCGCGAAATGACTCACCTTTTTTTCATTTTTTTTCTTGACACCTGGATGGCGTAATTTTAGACTACCGTTCAGGCGTCCCGTGGGCAATGGGGGAAGCCTGCGGAATCAATATTCATTCTTGCAATGTCCGAAACATCCCGAAAGGAGGTTATGCCATGCGAGTGCTGCGACTTAGTCGGACTGGGTTCACGCTCATCGAATTGCTGGTGGTCATCGCCATTATTGGCTTACTCATGGCTTTACTGCTGCCAGCAATTCAACGGGTGCGGGGGGCGGCGAACAAGATGCGTTGCGGCAACAATCTCAAGCAGCTGGGCATTGCCGCACACAATTATGAAAACGACCGCCAAGCCTTGCCTCCGGGCACCGACGATCAGGGAGTCGGCTGCTTGGTATTCCTGCTGCCGTACATGGAGCTCGATGCACAATTCCGGTTATTCCAGTTTCGGCCGCAGACCTATCCATTGTGGTTCCAGGATCCGCTGAATCGTCCCACCTCCACTGGCTCGACGACGGTCCCGCGCCCGCCTGATCCGTATGGTGCGGAGGGCAACTTCCCGATCTTCCGCTGTCCGTCGAATCCTCCGCCCACTCAGTACGTGACGGTGTGTATGCTCGTCGCCTATGGCCAGCGTGGCGTGGACTATCCCAACGGCTGGGCGGGAATAAACGCCCATATCTTTTCTTCTTATCCTGGTGGCCTGATCCTCGGGCGTTCCAGCTACACGGGAGTCGCGGGCTACTATGCTCCATCCCAGGTTCAAGGGCTGGGTTGTCCTGGCTGCGAGGGATTCTTCACACACAAATCGGATGCCTACGCCAGCCTGGGACGCTGCCCGGACGGAACGAGCAACACCATGCTGTTTGGGGAAATTACCGGCGGTTACATCGCCTGGGGCGGCAGCGGTGGCATTCCGAGCGGCGTCAGTGGCTGGGCTTGGGCCTGCGGCTTCAATTACACCGGCTTTGGTACCCCTGAAAGTGGCCCCCGGGTCAATGGCTACCCAGATTGGTACGTTTTCAGCAGTATGCATCCGGCGGGAATCCAGTTCTGTTTCGGAGACGGCTCCGTGCGAACGATCCGCCCCAGCATTGACTTCGCCACTTACGTCTATCTAAGCGGCATCAAGGACGGCATCGTGGTCCAGAACTTGCCCTGAGTTGCTACTGGGGCAAATCGCACCAACTTGCACCAACCTAACGGAGCCAGAGCATGCGATTGGTACGGGGAGTAGTGCTCGTAACGGCGCTGTTGGTATGTGGCTGCGGACAACGGGACCCGCAAGTGGTGGGCACGGCGCCAACCTTGCCTGTACTCAAACCAGGCGGCGTTCCTGGAGTGGGTGGCTCACCAACCGGTCCGGTCGCCAAACCGCAGGTCGAATGACCTGGCCAGTCAGCCACCCATCGTCAGACACTGGGCCGACTCCTGCTGGGGGGCCTCGCTATGCGGGACTGGGGAGCGCCAGCCTACCGTGTCGTGGCTAAACCCGCCTTGAGTCAGTCAGAACAGTGCCAGCACGGGTCGGCCGTTGCTGATGCGCAACCGTCGGCCTTGCAGATCGGGAATTTCCGTTTCTGGCGGCAGACCGAGGGCGTGGTAAATCGTCGCCAGCAAGTCTTCGGGCGTAACCGGATGAAGCGTCGGATACGCGGCATGTTTGTCGCTTGCTCCGTAAATTTGGCCGCCGCGAATGCCTCCGCCGGCTAATACTGCGGACTGGCACGGCCCCCAATGGTCGCGGCCGCCGGTGCTGTTGATGCGGGGCGTGCGACCGAATTCGCCAAACATCGCCACCAGCGTTTCGCTCAGCAACCCGCGTTGCTCGAGGTCCTCCAGCAAGGCCGAATAGGCCCGGTCGAGCGACGGCAAACAGTAAAACTGCCGCAACATTTCGTAGCCCGTGATCTTGCCGAGCGACGGCGTGCCGCCGTGATTGTCCCAGACGTTGGCCACATTCCCGTCCGGACACACGTAATACCAGATGATGGTCACCAGCCGCACCCCCGCTTCGATCAACCGCCGGGCCAACAAGAAACATTCTCCGTACTCATTGCGGCCA
Organism: bacterium HR36; assembly: GCA_002898995.1. Classification (GTDB taxonomy): domain Bacteria; phylum Planctomycetota; class Planctomycetia; order Gemmatales; family HRBIN36; genus HRBIN36. The sequence goes on along the minus strand of BEIM01000118.1, from coordinate 4,117 downwards.
TACCGGTCTCGCAGCCAGGGTGGTTCGGTGTCGAGCGAGAAAGCGCGCTTGGTTTTCGGCGAAGTGAGCAAGTCGTATGCCTGCTGGCGTGCGCTATCCAGCGAAGCAGTAGCGGGATGCTTATCCAAAACGCGTTGCCACGCTTCCAGCTGTCGGAGTAATCCGCGCCGCAGCAGCACATCATTTTGCGACAATCCCGCTGGCAAATCGAGTTGATGCGGAGCGGACTCGTTCACCTCAGCAGGCGGCTGCATCTCCAGCGGATCGAAGCGCGGGCCAAGAAAGCCGGCATACGTCCCCGCATAGATCACGCCGTCATGGCCAATCGGACGCGGAATCGTTACCGCTGTCGGCAGGCCTCGCCCAGGGAAGAAATACGACACGATCCCCGCCGGGTTGGGAAAATCCTTGCGGCTACGGCGATTCCGCGGGAAAACTTTTTGCACATCGGCTTGGCCAGTCAGCGTAATGTAGCAACCTTGCCCGTGATCGTTGAACGGATGGGTCAGCGAACGGATGATCGCCATTTTATCGGTGTGCTGAGCCATTAGCGGCAGATGTTCGCACAGGAAAATGCCAGGCGTGCGTGTCGCGATCGGCTTGAACAGACTGCGAATACCCTCGGGCGCCTCGGGTTTCAGGTCAAACATGTCTTGATGCGGTGGTCCGCCCCAGAGGTAGATGAGAATGCAGGAACGCGCTGTCCCTGACGGACGCTGAGCTCTGGTCGCTGCCTGTGCTCCTGCTCGCAATAATTGCGGCAACGTGAGTGCTCCCAGGCCCAGCTGGCCCAAGCGCAACATCGCCTCCCGTCGGTGGAACATGGCAAGCCCCCCTTTGTTGCGAGGTTTTTGTACCTGTGCATAGGTTATATCGGTTCGTGGACGCCCCAGCAACCTTGCCGAGATCGCAGTATGCCATTCCCTCAGAAGGCACCTTCTCAGACCAACGATGGGCAACGAGCTGCATTGACACTATCCGATTCTCGCGCCGTACCATCATTGTCTCGGCTCAACGATCGGCAACGTGGCAGGCGAGCAGCCCAGCCGTGGGAATTATTGGGCCGCCGTGGAACAACGGTGCCTCGGCTGCACAACCCTCTATCGGCAGTCGGCGAGTATCATCACGGCCATGGTCATCAGGCGTAACAGGGAAATAGAGTTGGACCAATATGGACAGGTTGTCGCTAGTTCCTCTTGCTTCACGACTTGCGACGTAAGCTAGCTTATACCCTTCCCAACGAGACTGCGTTTTGCTGGGTTTACACAAAAACCTGTCACTTTTCACACGCCGGCTGCGTTTTATCTAACGGAACCAACAAAGCAACGGCAACGAAAACGGTTCTGACTCTCGGAGGGGAACATGCAGCACCTTGTTAAACCGATTCAAGCGATGGCCGACAACACACTGGTGGTGGAACTGGCGGCTACCAGGTATCCGTTGCTTCAGCGTGGCGGCGTGCGGCAAATTGGGATCCACGGAGCACGCGGCACCGGCAAAACCTGTTATCTCGCCGCCTTGTATGGCCGGAGAACTGGCGAGAAAATTGGGTTCAGCATCTCCCTCAACCCCGACAATCCCGACGATTCGATAAATCATCTGAGCAATGCCTGGCGGGCGCTGCAGTCAGGTTCCGTGCCACCGGCCACCGCTCTGGTCAATCCGTTTCGCTTGTCATTGACTGCGAGTTATCAGGGACAAAGCTGGTCGATCCGCACGCAGGACTATGCCGGTGTCCTGGTGGAGCGTACCGCCACAGGCACCCCCGACTTGAAACAAGAAGTGCTGCAATGGCTGAGCGAATGCGACGGCGTGCTCATTTTCGTTGACCTGAGCGAACCACGCAGTCAGCTGCTGGAACGCCTCAATGAAGTGGACATGCTCATCAACCGTTTGCGCACGCTCAGCCCGGACGGGCAAACCATTCCCATACCGGTCGCGGTTGTGTTTACCAAATGGGATCGTGTCGCTGGTGACCTGAGCGGCGCCGATTGGCGGCAACAGCAGGACAAGTTGCGCCATTACCTGGCCGCCAACCCGGATTTCAAGCAATTCCATGACCAGGTCCAGTTCAGCGGCGAACGTGTGGAGATATTTCCAGTTTCCGCGTTCGGAAAAGCCTACGACAACAATTTGCCACCTCCTAGTGGTGTTCACCCATTTGGCATTCACGAACCGATCCTGTGGCTGCTGCAGGAATGCGACCAGGCGATCCTCGATGCCGCCGATATGCTAACGGCTCCGCTATTGAGCAAGCGTTGGGCGAATTACCACCGGGCCATCGCAATCTATAAAGGGGTAGCGCAACACCGCCAGATTACGCGGGGCCCTGTCGCCGACCAGATCGGGCAACGCCTGCGGCAGTGCCGGATGCGCCGGTTTTCTCGCTCGGCTGCGCTTGCCGGCTGTGCCGTAACCTTAGCGTTGGCATTGTTCACCGCTGGTGTATTTGCCTGGGACACGTATCAGTACCGCCAGGTGTGTCGGACGTTCCAAGATGTGCGATTTTCTCCCGAAGATAAAGAGGCACTCGCTAAACCGTACTTGAACACCAAAAACCCGTTCGCTGACTGGTTAGGCCGCCGGCAGGACATTCATCATCAACTTGACAAGGCTAGGAAAAAATGGCACGACGAGGACTACGGCGAGTTATGCAGGTACTATCTTGTCGCCAAAGATTCGGATGACAAACAACAAGAATTGAAAAAGCGCCTCGCTGAGTTTTTGCGCCGCTGGCCGGATTCCGAACACCGGCCAGAAGTAGAAGCGTGGTTGAATAACGCCGAGGCTCGAATTCATGACTTCCAGGAACTGAAGGCCTACGAGGCTTTATTGCAATTTGTCACTCAGTATCCTAAAGACAGCGAAGCGGAACAGCGCATTCAGGCTGCCGAGAAGTTCTTGACAGATTATCCGCAGTCTAAATTCAAGAGCGAAGTTGAATCCATCAAACGAACCGCCGAAAAAATCTCCCACGACTACTACTGGGGAAAATATCAAGCCCTGCACGATAAGTGGACTGCGACGCAAACCGAGTGTGAAGAACTCGCCGGGAAACGCTATTTTGACGCGGCTATCGAGAAATGCGTGGAATTCCGGGGCGAGTGCGAAAAGTTTCGTCGTGAGCAACAATCTCGCCCGGCCCACTACAGTAAGTATTACCAGGGACTTGAGGACCTGATTGGCAAGGCAAACCAAGCTGGGGATCAATACCAGTGGAGAAAAGTCGAGCATTACGCCGCTTCTAACCAATCAGATTATAAGGGAATTATCGAGCTGGCCGAAAAGTATAAATACAGCAAAATCTTTCCCGTCAAGCGTTATTCTAAAAAGGCAGAGGAATTAATCCACAACGCAGTGGCGAGTTGGGACAAGGAAGAATATGAAAAATTCTTGGATGCTGCCACTTACGCGGTTAAGTTAGAAGTGAAAACCGATGACATGGGCCGCAAAACTCGGGCGTTTGAAACCGCGGCCAAAGAGGCCCGTGCCTACCTCGAAAGCGGGTGCCCGAGCAAGAAACATAAAGCCGCCGTGAAAAAGTGGTTGGACTGGTTCGACAGCATTAGTAAGGAACCCATTGCGGTAGATGTCATGATAGTCAGAGCCGAGATCGCCGGAAATGCTAGCACGATAACTGACCCATTTGATCCGCCTGATGTGAGGATTACCTTACGCCTCAACACCGCCGCAGCGGCTGGACAGGTGTGGACTACTGGTGTTGTGAATGACAGCTTTCGTCCACAGTACAACCATAGTTGCAAGGGTGTCAAAATAGCTTGGAACGACGCCAGCGCGGTCCTGAGTCTAACGCTCACCGACGAGGACACAATTTGGGATGACGTGATTACGGAAACCTATAAAGGCCCAGATGTCATTTTCCTTCTTAACGACGGAGTCTGGGTGCAGGACGGCCTTGGTTGGCACCGGGTTTACCTTGTTTGTGAGGCCCTGCGCCCACCGCCGCTGCCGAAGTATGAAGATAATCCCCAGTGAAATCAAGGTCTCCGGCGTTGTAACGATAAAGTGCGAGTGGTGCGCAAACATGAGGCAAGCGTATTATGACGTGCACCTATCATAAATGGGCGAGAAGTAACCGAATGAGTCTGGGACCTAT
>BEIM01000117.1 GCA_002898995.1 bacterium HR36 | reverse complement strand
AAAGCTCGGCGCTCCCAGCTGGCGAATGAGCTGGGCAATTCGCTCCGGGGAGGCGCTCGGCGGTGGCTTGTCCGCCCAGGCAACGCTTGCCACTATCGCGCTGGCTGCCAGGGCAATTACCTTCCAGCTATGCCGCGTCATCATTTGCATTCCTTCCGCAGAGCAAAACGATTACTAAGCTCCCAAGGTGGGGACTGCGGGCTCGGCCCTCGATAAGACGAGTCATCCCTGGCGTTCTAACCGTCTTGTCGAGACCGTCACGGCTCGGGGCGAACGTCGGGTTCGACCTGGTAAGCGTCAGCCAGGCGGTTCATCTGGTTGTAGAGTCCGACGACCGCGAGCACCTCGCCCAGGGCTTCGTTGTCCAGACCCAATTTCTTGACAGCGGCGGTATGGCTGTTGATGCAGTAGGTGCAGCCGTTGGTAACCGATACGGCCAGGGCGATGATCTCCTTGGTGAGCAGATCGATCTTGCCTGGCCGCATGATGGCCTTCAAGCGTGTCCAGCACAATTCGAGATGTTCGGGATTGGTGGCCAGCGCTCGCCAGATGTTGGGCACGCGGTCGATTTTCTTAGTCGCCTTGATGTCCTCAAAGATGGCACGGACACGCGGGTCGGGAGTGTTCTCGTCCACCAGTTTCACGGTAGCCATTGCAGGACTCCTGTGGGTTCACTGGGAAAATACACGTCAGGCTTATGCTGGCCGCTCGTGAATCTGCGGCTGTAAGAGCAGGACGCGAAGGTCCATGACATTGGTCTGGGTCAGGCCGGGGCGGAAGAGTGCACCAATGCGCTCGAAAAAGGTGTAGGCGTCGTGGCGCTGGAGAAAATCGTGGGCATCGAGACCGAGTTGTCGGGCGCGGTCGCAGGCTTCTGTATCGGCGAAGGCGCCCGCCGCATCTGTGGGTCCGTCTTCGCCATCAGTGCCCGCAGCCAGTAACACCATGCCCGCTAGACCATCATTCGCCAGGGCATTCAGGAACGCGAGGGCAAACTCCTGATTGCGGCCTCCTTTGCCGTGATGCGGCGGCAATGTAACCGTCGTCTCGCCGCCGCTCAAGACGGCCAGGGGACGCTGGATATGCTCCCGCCACCGACGGGCCTGCTGGGCCATTTCTTCGGCGACTTGGCGAGTTTCGCCCTCAATATACGGCCCCAGACTCAGCACTTCGAAGCCCAGGGAAGCGGCCGATTGGGCGGCTGCTTCCAGCGCCTGGCGGTTGCTGGCCAGGATAAAGTGATGCACGCGTGGCTGGCCATGCTCGTCCGTCGGCAGCGTCTTGGGCGTTTCCGGCACCTCGCCGCGCAAACCCCGCTTTAAGTAATTACGCACACTAGCAGGCACCTCATCCAGCAAGCGATACTTCTCCAGCACCGCCCAGGCGTCGGCGAAAGTTGTCGGATCTGGAGCCGTTGGCCCGGAGGCGATTACATCCAGCGGGTCGCCGATGACATCGGAAATAATCAGGGTCAAGCATACCCGCCCTGTAAAACGTTGCGCCAGCCAGCCCCCTTTGATACAGGAGAGGTGTTTGCGGACGGCGTTCATCTCCTGAATGGTGGCGCCGCTACGATGCAACAGCCGCACTACTTGCTGCTTCTCGGCCAGGGTGATACCCTCGACAGGCAAGGGCAACAAAGCCGAGCCTCCACCAGAAATGAGGCAAATTAGCATATCATGAGCGCCTGCCGAACTCACCAGCTCGAGAATCCGCTCGGCGCCAAACATAGCTTCGGACGTTGGCTCATTGATTCCCATCGGCCGCGCGGCATGCAGGTGAATCCTTTGCAGGCGTTGTACGGTCTCCTTGGGCACGTTCACCCACCCTGTGACGCGGCGTAAATCCACGCCACACTCGAGCAACGCCTTCTCGAGAGCGGCACTCATGGCAGAGCCAGCCTTGCCTGCGCCGACAACCAGAAGGCGTTCATACTGGGAAAAGTCGAAGCGCGGGTCGCCCTGTTGCACACGCAAACGGAGAAATTGCGGCAGGCAGACCTGCGGCTGCGCGGCTTGAACGCCCGCACGCCAAATAGCCTCGGCCAGGGCACGCGAAACTTCGGCCATTATCGAGGACTCGCCGCGATGAGATAAGGTAGTTGCTCGGCAGCCAGTTCGGGATGACGCCCCTGCAAGCGCGCCCGGAGACGTTGCACACCGCGTTCGGCCAAGGGCAACAATTGCGCCACTGCCCGTTCCCATTGTCGCCAGCTTCGCGTGGCGACCAGCGCCTGATAGCGTTTCAGCCAGTAAAGAGCCGTGGCATATTCCTGCTCCACTTCCTGCAATTGCCTGAGGGTGGGCTGCGCAGGGAGCCGCATCTCCAAACGAATCGCCCAATCCAGCCGCCCCAGAGCCGTGAAATAGGTAATTTGTTCGACCATCTCCGGGGCGGCCCAATCGTAGTTGAGATAGTAAACGGTGGCGGTGTAGTTGCGCCACTCATTTTCAACCTGAGCGCTAAGATCTGCCAGGATACGATCGCGGCTGCCGGGTAGCGCCTGCAACCGCCTCGACTCCAGCTGTCGGTAGAGTTCGATAATCCTGGGCGCCCCTTTGTTGCGGAAGACCAGCACTGGGTCTTCATTTTGCGGGTTGGAGAAATCGCCACCCATGCGGCGGTAAAACGTAGCCAGTTTCTCGTCAATATCCCGCTCCGTCTGCTCCAACGCCGCCAGTGCCTGCAACACCTGACCACGCACTAACAAATCGCGAGCTCCGCCAGGTTCAATCCGCAACCGCATCAGCAAATTATCGAAAGTGCGAAATAAACGATCGGCCGCATAGGGCGGCAAATGCTCAGCAATTTCCAGGGCCCAACGCGGTACCCAATAGCTCCGCGGAACGATGGGACTATCTACAAACTTGACGCGCGAACGACCCTGATAATCAGCTTCCACCACCACGCGCGGTTGATACCGCGGTTGTCCAAGCGGATTGGCCACAAAGCGGCTGATGCACAAGCTCGGAAACCACGAGCGCTGCCGATCCCGCCAGAACACCACCGGAACCCCCAGCTGAGCCTGTTCGAGCTTGTGCCGGCGCGCGTCCAGGTCGATCTGCAACCTGACCTTTCGCTCCTCACCCAACCAGCTTTCGAGCGTTTTCATCCGCGGCGACAACGCAGGTAACTCCGTAACCAGACCCAGTCGGAGTTGTGTCAGTTCTTCGGGCTTTAAACGGAGCGAATCTGGCAAATGCTGTAGCGCCTGCCGGTCCCGCAACAGCTGCCGGAGCGTGAGCGGTTGGCCGCCAGCTTGCCGCACCATCTCTCCGCTGGTGGTGTCGAACAGCACCAAATCATCGCCTACCAACACTGCTACTAACCACAGCGCATAAAACGGTGCCTCTGCCGTGCTTTCGGGGTCTGGACGCAATACCGCACAGCCTAGCAGGTCGGTTTGCTCCAGTAATGCGAGGTAAACCAAAGCCCGTTCTTCCGCATCGCCAATTCCCCGGCGCAGCACTTCATGAGCTGGCCAAGTGTCCATCTCGCCGCGGCGCGGTTCGTAGGGCACGTGCCGCATGCACCAGGCAAACACGTGTTCCGCAAGGCGTCTTTGCCAGCGTTCCAGGTCCTGTCCTGCTTCACGCGGTTTCGGCCCGACATCCTCTTGCAGTTCCTCCACCGCATCCTGAAAAAGAAAGGCTCGATTCAAATACGCCGCATCCACCGCATCAAACGCCAGTTGTTCGAGCCGGCGAAGCTGAAACTCCTGCGTGAACGGGTCCTCACCGCTGCCGCGCTTAATTGCGCGAGGGGGCAGCCCCGCCGTCAACTCGCGGGCCACCACCCTGGTTGCCTCGTTCAGCTTCCAATCAAACGTTCCTTCCGGCATCAGGCTCAAATAGGTGTTGAGCTGCTGCACAGCGTTGGTGTAAGTCGCCTGGCTGGGCACCGCTTCCCGCAATAACATCAGCGCCTGTTTGAGCACCTGCTCCGGGGTCTGGCGCTGCGTCTGTGGCAAACCTATTGTGCCACTCCCACACCCTGCTAAGGCAACCAAAAGCATCCCTGTGCTGCACCAAAGCGGCACTCGTGATGCCCACCAGCTCCCCACACAGCTGCGGAAAGTTGCCATGCTTTTCTCCCAAAAAGAAGATGAGGCCTACGCATGGGCAGAGCCTGTTTGGCTCGACTGTCATGATGAAGGGCACGCACCAGTTGCCAAGTCGCAGTCCCCCTGACCTACGCCAGGTCTCCTGCGGGCAGCCCGTCTAACAAGATCATAAGCCGAACGACCATACGCGGCATCGCTCCGGCAAAGGCCAATTCACGCCGCTGCAGCCTGACGTTTTACGAGAAACAAGTGCGGACTTTCCCGTTGCTTCGCGAACACTCTGCCCGCACACCGGTACATTTACTAGCGCTACGCCCGCGGTAGCCGATCATCAGCTTACGCCGGTGGACTATGTTCGCGTCGGACGGTGTGCCAAGCACTTGGCGGACTCAGAGCCATGTGTGTTGCTAGCGCCCACAAACCTCCCGCTCGGTTTCGCCCCATGGGACAGGAGGCAGACTAACGCGACCGCTTGGGTTTTTCCTGCGGTTTTTCTTGCTTGCTGCTACTCTCCTCCAGCGGACAAAGCCGTTGTACCGTATCGAGTAGCTGATCCATGCCGAAGGGCTTGCGAATATAGTCGTCCACGCCCAGCAATTCGGCGTAAGCGCGATGACGGCTGCCTTCGTTGGCGGTAATCATGACGACACGCGGTGCGTTTTCCTTACGGGATTTGAGCTTTTCCAGAACGATAAATCCGCTCTTTTTCGGCATCATCATGTCCACAATAACCAGGTCGGGCTGCTCTTTCTCCGCTAGGGCCAGCCCAGCATTGCCGTCTCCCGCCGTCAGTACGCGATATCCCCGGCTTTCCAACACCACGCGCATCCCCTGTACAATCTCAGCATCATCGTCTACCAGCAACACAGTTTTCGGCATTGCCTGTACCTCACAGTGGGGTTGCTTCCAGATGGTCACCATAATCATAAAGCACTTTGCCTAAGCCGACAACCTGGCCCCGCCAGGCGTGAGCGATTGGTGTGGTAGCAGTTAATGGACCAAGGCGATGACGCCCTAGCGCTTCAATTTGCAAGTTTCACCATTTCAAAGGATAGCATAGTCTTCGAAGCCCATGGAGTTCTCGTTTGCGCTGCAGTCACAAGCGGGCGAAGGCGCGGCGGAGTTTCCAAAGTGGTCGCAGCAACGGCCCATAGGGAGTCGGTCTACCTTGCCAAGCATTAGCGCAACTGTTAGCACAATCTTCACGGCGCAGGGAAGCCACAGATTCACCAAGCTTCACGGGGAGCGTGCCATGGTACCAATAGATCTGAGCGGGAAAATCGCTCTGGTGACGGGCGTCGGCGACAACGAGGGCTTCGCCTGGTTCATCGCGAAGACGTTGCAGGCGGCGGGCTGCCGTTTGATTTTCGCTTGCCATCCGCGCGTCTACACCATCGTCGAAAGTATTCTGACGCGCGAACAGGATGCGGAATCGCGAGTTCTGCCCTACGGTGCAGGCACCTTGCACGTCGAAAAGCTTCTAGCCTGCGATGTGCGTTTCGACACCATGCAGGATGTGGACGAACAGACCCGCAACGACCGCCGTTATCAGCGCTTCGCCGATTATTCCATACAGGGGGTCATGGACGTAATCGCTGGCGAGTATGGCGGGCTGGACATTCTTATTCACTCCGTGGCCTTTAGCCCCGAGATCCGCAACCTGCAGTTGGAGACGAGTCGGCAGGCGTATTTGACGGCCCTTTCGGTGAGCGCGTATTCGCTCACGGGGCTACTGCGACGGGCTTGGCCGTTGATGAAAGACCGACCAGGTGGAGCCTCGGCAGTGGCGTTGACCTACCTGGGTGGTGAACGGGTCGTGCCCCATTATGGTGGGGGCATGTCGGCAGCGAAAGCGGCCCTGCAGATTGACGCCCGACAGCTGGCGCATAACCTCGGCAAATACAACATCCGCGTCAATCTCATCTCCGCTGGCCCTTACGCCTCGCGGGCCGCCCGCGCCATCGGCGACATCAACCAGATGATTCAGTATGCCGCGCAACGCAGTCCCCTGCCCCGCCCTATCAAACCCGAAGAGGTCGCCCACGCGGTGTTGTTCCTTTGCAGTCCGCTGGCCTCCGCCATCACCGGGCAAATCCTGTACGTGGATTGCGGCTACCATATCATGGGCGTCTAGCACCTCCGCCACAATTTAGTGTTGGGACACTCCAGGCACGCAAACAGTCTGCGGCAGGTAAACTGTCCTGCCTCTGCTGGCCCTCTGTGTGGGGGCCAGCATCCCTAAGCATGGGCGAAAATTCCGAGCAGGTTGGCGGCCTCTTTTCGAGGGAATTCCGCGGCGAACGCTAGCGCTTTCGCACTGCTCGATATTTTCCGCTAGCTCGACGGCCTACGTGCCCCTTATATTTGGGGCCGTGGCGAGGGTTTCGCCTTTTTCGAGGTAGCGGTTTGTTGCTGGGGCTGTTTTCAGGAAGACGGTTTGCCTTGAGGCAGGCCGAGCCAATACAATCGCACATACTCGCATCTGGGTGGGACTGCTGCCGCATTGGCAAGCTTTAGCACAAGGGGGGCATCGCATGCGTCTGTACCTGGTCTTCGGAGTATGTGTCGCAGCTCTGCACGGCACGCTCTACGCTCAAGGGCCTAAACCTAACCCCGTCCCTGGCAAAATCCGCTGGGTATACAGCTATGAGGAAGGCAAACGGCTTGCCCGCGAAACCGGCAAGCCCCTATTCGTGGTGATTCGCTGCGAAAGGTGACCGGCCTGTTCACCGTTCGACGGACAGGTCGTCCGTCAGGATGAGGAAATCGCGCGGCTGGCGGAACAGTTTGTCTGTGTGCGCATTCAGGCGATGAACGGTGTCAACATCGCGCTGTTCCGTTTCGATTACGACCTGACCTGGATGGCTTTTTTCTTGAATGCGGATGAAGAGATTTATGCTCGCTACGGTGGCCGGGAGGATGACCATGCGGAGTCGCATTTGAATAAGGAGTCGCTGGTGCGGGTGATGGAAGCGGTGCTGAAGCTCCATCAGCAGCGCGGGGCGCGCCGGCCGGACGATCCACCCGCTAAGCCGAAGCGTGTTCCCGAAGACCTGCCAGTGATGAAGGAGATCGTGCCGCGTCGGCCACACGGTTGCATTCACTGCCACGATGTCAAAGGTGCCGAATTGATTCAGGCGCAGCGCGAACATCGGCTGCGCAAGGAAATGGTGTTCGTGTACCCACCGCCTTCCACTCTGGGGATCGAGCTGGACCCCGTCAATCAGCGTCTCATTCGCCGCGTTGTGGAAAAGTCTCCGGCACAGCGTGCAGGTTTACGACCGGGCGATCTGGTACTGGAGGTGAATCGGCGAAGTGTGCTGACCTTCGGCGACGTTACCCACCAACTCTCGCTCGTGCCCGACCCTGGTCAGGTGAGGTTGACTGTGATGCGGGACGGTATCGAACTGCCTGAAATCACCATCGAATTACCGCCAGGCTGGAAACGCAGCCGCGATCCGAGTTGGCGCGAAACACTACACCTGGTTGGTCCGGGCGCAGGATTCTGGGGCAGCAAACTCTCGCCAGAACAAAAACGCAAACTCGGTTTGCGGGAAGACGCCTTGGCTATTCAGGTGCAGGCGGTTTTCGGGCCGCATGCGCAGCAAGCCGGTATCCGCAATGGCGATATCGTCGTTGAGATAGACGGCCAACGTCAGGATATGACCATTCGCCAGCTCCACGCTTATCTGCACCTGAATCGCAGCTGGGGCGAGACGGTCACGGCTACGGTGTTGCGAAATGGCCAACCCGTCCATCTTAAAATCCACTTGCCCAAGGTGCCGCCCGGAGTGCAATAGACGGCAAGGGCCTGGCAACTGCCGTTGTGCCTAGCCCGCGCGATTTTTACAATAATTCGGCAGCATAAAGCAGAGCCGCATCCGCTCGGCATCGTTTGAGATGTCGCAGCTTGTATGGCAGCAAGCTGATTCGGGACGGTTGTTGTTAGTGGATTCGGAGCTGCTGGTACTAGCCAACCGTGAGCCAAGAAAAGCCTGGCTGGGCTAACTCCTGAGCAAAACCAAGAACTGGCAAACTGACGCCAACCGACAGAAAAGGTCACCGGTGAAAGCAGCGCCGCCGGCGCCAGCCAGCGGTAAGCCAGATGCATGCGGAAATGGAGGCGAGCCATGTCGGTGCCGACCATGGGAGGTGCGGTGATCGAGAGCGTGCTCCGCGAAGGCCGGATTTTTCCGCCCCCAACGCAGTTCGCCCAGCAGGCGCATATCAAGAGTTTGGACGAATACCGGGCACTCTGGCAGCGGGCTTACGATGACCCCGAAGGTTTCTGGGCGGAACAGGCCAAGATATTGCATTGGTTCCGTCAATGGGAGAAGGTTCTGGAGTGGAAGGAACCGTTTGCGAAGTGGTTTATCGGTGGCCAGCTCAATGCATGCTTTAACTGCCTGGATCGGCACCTGAACAGCTGGCGTCGTAACAAGGTGGCCATTATCTGGGAAGGGGAGCCTGGCGAGACGCGGGTGTTGCGTTATGTCGATTTGCACCGCGAGGTGTGCCGATTTGCCAACGTCCTGAAACAACTGGGGCTTCGCAAAGGCGACCGCGTCACCATTTACCTGCCGCTGATTCCCGAAGCGGTAATCGCCATGCTTGCGTGTGCCCGACTTGGCGTAACACACAGTGTTGTGTTCGGCGGTTTCTCTGCGGAGGCGTTGGCGGATCGGAACAACGATGCGCAGGCGCGTGTGGTGATCACTGCCGATGGCGGTTA
>BEIM01000116.1 GCA_002898995.1 bacterium HR36 | reverse complement strand
GTGAGAACGCAGGTTATGGTCCCTTTGCGCTCGTCAAATTCGTACATGTTCCCACGCCATTCCGCCCAGCCCTGACCGATGCGAACGTCGGTCATGTCGGTCTCATGCACCCCAGCTGACTTGCCGATCTCCAGTGGCGGTTTCGGTTTGCCCGGGGCACCTACTCGCTGAAACCACCAGCGATCATTCTTGTGCTTATTCTTGAAAATCTTGTACGGCGGATGGTTTGGCCAAAAGAGATAAAGACAGCCGTGGTCCTCTCCTTTCAAAGGTCTTCCGTAAGCGGCCAAAGCAATGCCGGGAATGACGTTGGCACCGGATGTCGGCCGAATGCCGAGATTGGGTATGTTGACGGCCGGACCCTCAGCAAGATTGAGGTCAACGTTCCAGTGGTCATCGCCGGCTATGGTTTCGATTTGTCCGTCCGTACGCACACAGCGAATCCAACTTGTCGAGTATTTCCAAGTGAAATAGACGTTTCCATCCACGTCGTTGGCTATGAGCTTGTAGCTAGTTGGTGCTAATGCCTCCAAGCGGGGACCATCTAAGTTGTCCAATGCGGCAGCGAAAGCAAAGTGCTCCAGCAGAGGCGGTCCTTTCCCTTCTTGGGCCGTTGCTGCAATGGGCGCTGACAATATCAGGTATAAGGCAACACTGAATGGCGATAGAATTCGACGAAATCTCATTCCATATCTCCTGATATTGCTATGCCAAGATTTCGCGGACCACCCGGCCGTGTACATCGGTTAGGCGGAATTCGCGGCCGGCGTGGCGATAGGTCAGCTTCTCATGGTCGAGGCCCAGCAAGTGCAGAATCGTCGCGTGCAGGTCATGAATGTGGACCGGGTTCTCGACGGCTTGGAAGCCGAAGTCGTCCGTCTTGCCGTAGCAAATGCCGCGCTTGACGCCGCCGCCGGCCAGCCAGAGGCTCCAGCCGTAGGGGTTGTGACCTCGGCCCAGGGAATCAAAGACGATTTCCTTGCTCCCCTTAACGCCCTGTGCCAGCGGAGTCCGACCGAACTCGCCGCTCCAAATGACCAGCGTGTCATCGAGCAAGCCGCGACGCTTCAGGTCGGCCAAGAGACCGGCAATTGGCTTGTCCACCCTGGCGCAACTGCTTTTCAAGCTACGGTAGATCGTCCCGTGATGGTCCCACCCCTTGCTCGTGACTTGGATGAAACGCACGCCCGCCTCCGCTAGGCGCCGGGCCAGCAGGCATTGCCGACCGAATGCATCCGTCTCGCCAGTGCCGATGCCGTACAGTGCCAGCGTCTCGGCGGTTTCGCGGGAAGTGTCCAGCACGTCCGGCGCCACTTGCTGCATGCGAAAGGCCAGTTCGAACGACTCGATCAGACTTTCCAACATCAGGTCGTGGGATGACCGCTCGGCGTGCTCGCGGTTGAGCTGGCGCAAGAATTCCAGCTGCTGATGGCGAAGCTCCGGGGACAAGTGCGGGTCGGATAAATAGCGAAGCTTTTCCCCCTCGGCCTTGTCGGCATCGCGGAGCAGCGTGGCTTGGTAGATTGGCGGCAAGAAGTCACTGCCGCAATTGATTGTGCTGCCGGCCGGCGGCGAAATGACCACGAAGCCTGGCAGGTTCTGGTTCTCGGTCCCCAGCCCGTAGGTGATCCACGCGCCCATGCTCGGCCGGGGCACTAGCATGCCAGTATGGAACTGCTGCACCGCCGTCCCGTGCTCAGTGCTGTCGCAGACCATGCTGTTGATAACGCACAACTCATCGGCGTGCCGGGCGACGTGCGGCATGGCGTCGGACAGCCACAGGCCTGACTGGCCGTGCTGTGCGAACTTCACCGGCGCCGCCATGATCGGGCCGAACTCGTTGGGATTCTCTCCCTTGCCTTCGCGCCAGTGCCGCGGCGTCAATTCTGGAAGCAGGCGCTGGCCATGCCGGCGAAACAGCTCCGGTTTGTAGTCGAGCAGGTCGAGGTGCGACGGCCCGCCTTCCATAAAAAGGAGGATCACGCGCTTCGCCCGAGGCTGGAAGTGTGGCGGCTTGGCAGCTAGCGGACCGGAAGCGGTCGCAGCTTGCGTAGTCATGGCAGCGCATGCCAGCGAACCAAAGCCGAGGGCTGCCTGCCTCAGAAACTCGCGTCGTGAGGTGGCCAGCGTAATGCGACCACAGGGGAACCACTTGTTCGGATTCGACATTGCTCTCCCTCCGCGCCTATTTTGCCTCCCGGCCAAGGATGATCCGTCGAGCCGCAATCTGCCGGGCGGCGCCCGTTTTCAAACGTAAGTACAGTAGCAGCACTTCGCCTTGCGGCCCTTGGATTAAAACTGGCCGTGTTTCGTCCACTTCTCGCTCACCCGCCGCCTTCAGGTCGGCCAGGCGCACGGCGCAATCGTGAGCACCGACACCCCGAATCCAGATATCCAAGCTGGTCACGGTGAGCTTGTCATTGCCGATGCTGCCCTTGACCCAAGCTAACAGGTACAGATCCTTACCGGCGTGGACAACGGCAGGCAAGCCAATTGGCCAAAGCCCATCTTGTGTCCCAGGAAAACCACCGACCGCTCCGGCGTCCCAGGTCTTGCTGCCTTTCCACACTGCCGCATCGACTACGTTGGGAACACTCCGCGAACATAGGTTGCTCAGGCGGTAGCCGTAGTCCAGTTTGCTCTCGGGGGTGACGCCGTCGGCGCGAACACGCGAGAATACGACGGCCCCCGGCTCGCCCCAGCCCCAAGGATCCGGCAAGCTGGCTCGTGCCGCCACCGTAATGAAGTTACCCAGCCCGTCGCCGGAGCAATGCAAAGCATCGCCACAACAACTGTTGATCGTGCCCAGGTCTTTACTTATTTGCCCCGAGATTGAATCTACCAGGATAGCGGCTGTGGTTGCGCGGTTCCGTTCCCGGTTGCTCCAGGCGACTAGCACCGCCTTGGTGGAGGCGCTCACCATCGGGGAAGTACCCCGTGCTGCATACAGATGGGCAGCCCCATCGAGCACTTTACCGCTGGAGGAGATGCGTAGACCACGAATGCCGTATCTATCCTGGTTGCCCACTTCTTGCCAGACTACGAAGGAGGTCTTGCCGTCACTAGCCACGGCGGGGCGGCATTGGTTCCCGGCCGCTTCTGGGATGGCGATTTCGTTGCCGCAAACCTGGCCGCTTTTCGCGTCCACTAGCCTGGCGCGGATCCGATAAGTGCGGCCGTTGCGGAAATCCTGCCAGACGACCAGAAAAACGCCCTCTGCAAAAACCACTGCCGGCGCTTCTTGAGCATCAGGGGCGGCGCAAATAGTCAGCGGCGACTTGTCGAGCGCTTCCAAAGTATCCGCCTTCAGGCGCAGACCCTTGATGTCCGCGGTCGCGTCCACGCCCGGCCAACCATCCTGCCAGACCACGAAGTAGATGCCGTCTCCGAAAGCAGCCGTAGCCTGGGCAACCGTTGCTCCCGACACGATCGTTTTTTCGCTGCCAAGGGTCACTTCATCAGCCCGGCCAGCGCCGGCCGCCAGCAAAAAACCAACCACGAGAATCAGGGAGTTGTGTCTCATCGGTTTCCCTCTTTTTGGCCATGATCTGCCGGCCGAAACAACCGACCGATGCGTCCGTGCCAAAACGGTCCGCCACTGCGAAAGTAAATGTCGTGGGGCGGACGCGGATCAACGGCAATGACCCGACCCCACTGAATGAGCGATTCCTTGGCAGGCCCTTCCAGGCCCTTGTTCTTGTTGTTGCCGCCGGCGATGGTCTTCATGAAGCCCTTTTCCCAAGTGCGCAGGCCCCAATCATCCACGCCGCTGATATAGAAACGCTTTCGATACGGATCATAGACGATCAGGCTTGGTGAATCGTGGAAACCGCATCTCTTCTCGGGTCCATCCACGTAGCCGCGGCCTGGGCCAACCGCGATGGATACGGTTTTCCTTCGCAAATCGACCTTGCGAATGCAATGGTTCCACCGGTCGGCCACATAGATGTTGCCATCGCCGCCAAAGCACATGCCACCGCCCATGATCAAACGGAACTTCGCCGATTCGAGCGGCTCCTCTTCTTCCTGTGCGGGCGGTCCCGTACCACCCTTGGGATTGAGCGTCTCGACGGTCCCTTGCGGCGTAATCCTTCGGAGATAGTTACTGTCCATGAGGTAGGCGTTGCCCTCTGCATCGGCGATGACGTTGGCATGCAGATAGCTGAAACGGGCTTTCTTGCCCGTCCCGTCGATCAATTCAGCTTTCAGGGTGACAGGAGGCAGTTTGTTTTCCTCGCGGACACATCGGAGCAGGTCTTCCGAGGGCGGCTGGTCCTGACTCCCTGCCACCGTCTCAACCAGCCACTGCTTTTCTTTGCTTGTCAACCGGCGAAGGCAGCGGTTGGAGCGATCGCCGATGTAAAGTCCACCTTTGCCGTCGGGGCAGACGCTGATCTCGCGTCCCAGCAGGGCCTGGGCTGCCAGGCCATCCTGATAACCAGTGACTCCGGGAGTGCCAGCGAGGAATCGCACGATGCGGTCATGGGTGATGGTCATGATCAGCCCATCTAAGGCAAGAAAGGCTTGCCCATCTGGGAAAAAGCACATGCTCCAGGTACCGTGGCCGATGCCTGCCTGGCGCAGCGGCCCCTGCACAAAACCATTTGCGTTGGCCGCGCCGGCGAAGACATCCACGCGCCACTCGTAAATATCTGCGACATATTCGATGCGGCTCGGAATGTACTGACAGAAACCGTTTCCAGAGAGCAAAACGGTAAACACTCCCGAGATAGACAGTAGCCATTTCACGGCGGTCTCCATTCTTAGGTCCGGCTCCTTTTAGCGATTGCGTTAGTCAATTTGCAAATCTCCGTTCCACAAGACCCCGGCCACCGCGCGGCACCACCGGCTCTGCCGCGGTCGGTACTGCACTCACTCGAAGGCGATACCCAGCCATTTGATGGAGTTTGTCGAACTCCTGAGGCGCAATGGCCTTGGGTTCGGCCGTGCGAACCAATCCAAGTCCCAGGACAACCGTAAACAATGCGAGCGGCACGGCTCGTTTATGTGAGGGCACGGGAGCCTGCGAAGCGGCCGAGCCGCGAGAAAAAGAACCTGCATATCTGTGGTCATTCCACCACCAGAAATTCATTGGCAATCAGCAATGTGTGGCAAAGCCGGGTCCAGGCGACGCGGCGAGCTGCCTCTGCTGCGCTGCCACTTTTTTGCACCTCACTGGCGAAAGTACGGACAAACCGCAGCGCCCGCTCACGCTCCGGACCGGCCGGTTTGCGGGCGAACAAACGCCGATAAAGCTGCTCGACGCGAACTTCATCCGTGCGGATTGTCGCATCGTCCAGCAGCTTGTCGGCCAGCGACTCGGCACACTCCAGAACCATCGGACTGTTGAGGAGGAACAGACCCTGGGACGGAACAACCGAAACGGCGCGGCTGCCGCGCGGCGATGTCGCCACCGGCATGTCGAAGATCCCCAGCATGTCGAGGGCCACGGGTACGTCCTTGCGAAAGACGGGCCAGTAAATCGCCCGTTTCCGCAGCGTCCCGTCGGGAATCACCAAGTTGAGGGTGCTTCCCTGGTTGCCCGCCCCCTTAAAGGAAGCCGGCACCGTGTAGGTCGCTGGTTCGAGGTCGAGACGGCCGGCCACAAACAGCGGGGCATCATGCAGCGCCTCCGCGTCTTGCCGCCGCCGGTTGGCCCGCCAGAGCAAACGATTATCGGGATCGACCGCGAGTGCGCGGCCATCGGCCTGGGCACTCAGTTGCCAGGTGCGGGTCAGCAGCAGTTCCTTAATAAAGGACTTGAAGGAACAATGGTGATGCTCGCGGAAGCGCAATGCCAGGTAGTCGAGCAATTCGGGATGACTGGGCGAGTCACCCGTCGTGCCGAAGTTGTCGGTGGAGCGAACTAGCCCCTGGCCGAAGACGTGATGCCAGACACGATTGACGATGACTCGCGCCGTCAGAGGATTGTCGTCGTGCAGCAGCCACTCGGCCAACTGCAGCCGGCCACTCTGACCCGGCGGGATCCTCGGCGGGGCCTTCATCCGTACCAGTGTCGGAAACCCGCGCGGCACAAGCTCGCCCGTGTTTTCCACTTCGCCGCGATAATGGATCGGCTCGTCGCGCGGACTTTTCTCGTCCTGAACGCCCACGACCTTGATGTTTTCGCCGCGCATCCAGACCGGCACATCGGTGGGCATCTTGCCGAGCGCGACACTGCCGGGATTGGTACTGCGAAAGATACCGGCCAAGGCGTAGTAATCGTGCATAGACACCGGATCGAGCTTGTGATCGTGACAGCGTGCGCAACCCAGCGAGATGCCCAGGAAGTTCTTGCCCAGGACATCGAGTTGCTCGTCGATCACGTCGAGCTTGCGTTTTTCCGGGTCGCGGTCGGCAGCGACGATGTGAAACAGCGCCAGGTAGCCGGTGGCAATAAGGTTCGCAGCCCGCTCCTCGGGCGAGGCGGCCGGCAGCAGATCACCAGCCAACTGCTCGCGAACGAACCGATCAAAGGGCTTGTCGGAATTGAAAGCATGAATGACATATTCGCGGTAGCGCCAGGCTTCGGGATAAGGCGACGGTGCCGTGGTGCCCCTGACATCGGCGTAGCGGGCCAAATCAAGCCAGTGCCTGGCCCAGCGTTCGCCGAAATGCCGCGAGGCCAACAATTCGTCCACTACCTGCTCGATCGCAGCCTGCCGATTGCGGCGTGCGGCTTCTTCAAAGCGCTCGACTTGCTCCGGTGTGGGCGGCAGGCCGATCAGGACATAGTGAAGCCGACGCAGCAGCACGTGTGGCTCGGCATCGGCCACGGGCTTCAGTCCTTTCGCTTCGAGGCCAGCCAGGATGAAGCGGTCAATGTCGGTGAGCGGCCAGGTCGCGTCCTTGACCTCAGGGACGGACGGCTTCGTCAAAGGCTTAAGCGACCAGAGATTTTTTCCCTTTTCTTCCGATGTGTCCTTGATGATCGGGGTTGTCTCCGTTCGCGGATCGGGCGCGCCAATCTTGACCCACTGAACAAAGTCGGCGATCACCTCGGCGGGCAATTTCTCCTTGGGCGGCATCTTCATGCCCTGGTGCCTCAGGGCCTGGATGAGCAGGCTTTCGTCCGGTCGTCGCGGCACCAGGGCCGGTCCACTATTACCGCCCCGGCGCAGGCCGTCGCGGCTCTCCAGAAGTAGGCCACCCTTGACCTTGGATGCCTTCGCCGAGTGGCACTCGTAGCAATGCTTGACCAGGACAGGCCGAATCTTGCTTTCGAAGAACTCGATGCCGTGCGGGTCGGAGTTCTCGTCGGCCAGGCTTCGCCACTCGCTCGCAAACAGCACGGCCGCGATCAGCACCATTCCGCCAACGCCAAGTCGTGGTCCACTCACGAGGCACACCTCCTCAAGACCAGAGTGCGTGTTTCGGAAGATTGCCCCTATTCCCGCCATTGCTGGGCAGTGCACAGGAATGGAAGACAGTTGCGGTTCGGAGCCAACTCACATAATCGCCTCGCGAATTAGCGGCGCATCCTCGGCGATGATCTTGATCGGTCGATTGTCGGTGGTGTACAGCTCGCGATCAGGGTCGATGCCCAGCAGATGATAGATGGTCTTGCCCAGGCTGGTGACCTTGTATTCCTTGTCCTTGACGTAGGCGGCCTTGGCGTCGGTGGCGCCGACCACCGCGCCGCGCCGGAAGCCACCACCGGCCACGAAGACGAACTGCGCCGCCGCCCAGTGGTCGCGGCCATAGCCGTCCTTGCCCTGGAAATAGGGCGTGCGCCCCATTTCGCCGCAGGCCACGACCAGGGTGGAATCGAGCAAACCTCGATCATCCAGGTCAGTCAGCAAGGCACTTAGGGCGGCGTCAAAGGCTTGCAGCATGGTCACTGCTTTTTGCAGCTGCCCCGGACCGCCATGCCAATCCCAGGAGCCGAAATCCAGATACACGAAGGGAACGCCCGCCTCAATCAGCCGCCGGGCCGCCAGCATGCGCGGTGCCGCCTCCCCTTCCGTTCCACCCAAATATTCGCCTTTTATGCCAAAGCCGTAGCGATTTTTCGTCTGCTCCGACTCCTGCCGCAAATCCACTGCATTACGCAGCTTCGGCGAACGTAGGATATCAAAGGCCTTCTGTTGGAACTGGTCCATGGCTTCGAGCAAGCGCTCGGCCCGGTCTTGTTGCCGCAGCTGCTCCTCTAGGGAACGGAGCAATTCGGCGCTGCGCTCCAGATCGGCCGCGTCGAACTGCAGGCGGGTGATGTCCGAGAATGTGGGTCCGTTATTACGATCCCCAAAGCCGACTCTGGAGTCGTTAGACAAAGTGATCCTCAGCGGGTTGTAAGCCGGTCCCAGGTAGTTTTCCTTCATTCCAGGGGCAAACTTATCGAGGTCGCCCATCACCACGAAGCTTGGTAGGTCCCGGGGCGACGGCAACAGCTTGGCCACGACCGAACCGTAGGCGGGGTACTTGGGCGTGCCCACGGTACTGCGGCGGTTGCCGCATTTCCAGCACAGGCCACCGAAGTGCCCGCCGGCCAGTGGAAAGCCGCGAGCGTTGACCGAGCGCAGGATCGTATACTTGTCGGCGATCTGGGCCAGCCGCGGCAGGTGTTCACACACATCCAGCCCCCACACCTTCGACTTGATCGGCTTGAATGGACCGCGAACCTGCTCCGGCTGGTCCGGCTTCATATCGAACATGTCTTGGTGCGGCGGCCCGCCCGGCAGGAAGATGAAGATGGCCTGCTTGGCCTTTGCGCGGTTGCCGTTTGCCTTGTTAGCCGCCTGCGCCCGGAACATGTCAGCCCAGGTCAGGCCGAACAATCCAGTGCCGCCGATCTGGAAAAACCGCCGTCGGTTCATCA